>BNTQ01000037.1 GCA_025996715.1 Bacteroidia bacterium
CAAGCAACATTAGGATAGCCAAGTATTTTGTGGAAAAATACGGGCAAAAAATTGACCTACTGCCCGTCAATGTAGACGGAACCAGTGCCGATGCTTACAATCACACACTGGGTATAGAGCAGGAATACAAAGTTAACCACACACCAACTCGTAGTGCTATTGATAACGAATTGCGTAGTGCCCATTACCAGGCAGATGACATCGTGATTGATGTGCAATCAGGCATCTCCGACGGCGATTTGCGCAATGCTATCCAAAATCGTGTTCGATTTGCACCGACCATAAGGTCTGTAACTATTTTGCGCAATGGTAACGACATCACCTACCATCGTGAGCAAATCATTTTGCCCAACTTTATGCTACTACAATAAAATAGGCGATAAATTGCCTAAAAGGTAAGGTATCGCCTAAGTCATGGTCGGGTAGCGGTAGACCCAACCTTTGAAAATAACCGCCGTGAAATCACAAGGACTTCAACTGCTACAAAGATAAGTATTTTTTTCTACCCACCAAACTTTTTGCAAAAAAAATTAATTCCCCCAAAAAAAAACACCCAAGCGAAGCCCCCGCTCGGCGGGCTTCGCTTGGATGTATGAGTAGTGCTTTAGGGCACTTAGTTACTTCTCGTAGAAACGAATATTATCTATGCCAAACCGCTGATAGGGCAGTTTCTTGCTTGTTTAAATAAGCGGCTTGGATGGCGGTCATATTTTTTGACCGTTGCTCGTACACTTCTCGCTCAACATTGTTAATACCGGGCGTGCGAAGTGTATTGTTAATGCGAGTACGATTGGCATTGCAAGCAATGTGAAACGCATCTTTGGGCATATCATGGTAGCGATATTTTGGGAGATGCGGCCAAGTCGTCTCGGCATTCAAATAGGTCTCCGCATTTTGTACGGTCTTGAGTGCGCGAAGGGCATCTTTGAAAGACGCGAGGGCTGCTGTCATACTGGCTGCTACCGTTGGTTCTAACGGGCTACAATACCGCCGTTCTTCGGTTAGATAGGCGTGTTCTACAAGTATTACAGTTTCAGTATCATTTCCTGCATTGGCATACACTTCTTTGAAAACTGCCAATGCGGATAATAACCCACGTGAAAGAAAAATCCGCCCCTCTTCTGCCGCCCCCTCTGTAGCAAGACTTTTTCGCCCAAGGTAGATGTCATACACGCTCTTGACTATTTTATTTAGTAAGCCAATCTTTTCCATATTCTGCTTCCGCTTCTGATAAGTTATACCCTTGTTGTATCAAAGAATCTACGCCAACCATCTCTTTCCACCATTTTGCCAAAGGGGGGTCTAATGGAATTTGCTTCCATACTCTATCAGCCTCTTCTAAGTTTCCTGCGTCTTCTAACTCAAAACTTCTCATCCCGATAGCAAGTTTTTCTTTTAATGTCATTTCTGTGTATCCCATAACCATTTATATTAAAAATTATTCCACAAAGTTACAACTTTTTTCTCAAATCATCAAATCCTTTCTATATTCCCCCCAAAAAAAAACACCGCAAGCGAAGCCCCCGCTCAGCGGGCTTCGCTTGGATGTATGAGTAGTGCTTTAGGTGCGCTTATTGCTCATTGTTTCAAGAATAGTCATAAATTCTGTATAGGCAACTATTTTGGTTTGATTGTGATGTTGCAATACCAATAAATCTTTATCGCCTGTGATGAGGTAATTTGCCGAAATAGTATCTGCCAAAGAAAGCAAGTATAAATCGTTTTTATCTCTTATGGGAGATACTGCATTAACTGATACGCTTTGAGTAATACAATGACGCTTCATTAGCACTATGGTATCAACAATGTCTTGTTGTGCTACAGATTTAGAAATCTTGGGTCTTAGTACGACATCTGTAAATTCATCCATCAATTTTTCACAAATGTATATAGACAAACGCTCATTACCACACAAAGACCTCAATGAGGATAAGCGTTTCCCGAGTAAAAAAGATATCCAGATATTGGCATCAATAATGACTTTATACTTTTCCATACCGCACGGCTCGCACTTCTGCCATTATTTCTTCGTCTGAAATATCCACATTTTGAGGACGCGATTTGATATATTTGTCTAAAATTGTCTCTTTCGTTTCTGTTTGCCAGCCTTTTTCAGCAGCAAATTTTGTAAAAAAAGACATATCTGCAGGTGGAATACCCACAAAAACAGTTTGTAATGCTGTATTCATAATATGAATGCTTTATATTATTCCACAAAGATACAAGATATATTTCTAATACCACCAAACTTTTCGCAAAAAAATTTAATTCCCCCAAAAAAAAACACCGCAAGCGAAGCCCACCGCTCGGCGGGCTTCGCTTGGATGTATGAGTAGTGCCTAAAGGCACGGTTTATGGTTTACTGAGCAAAACGAACGTTGTCTATCAAAAAGTTGTACGTGCCGCCTTCGTAACCTACGGCTGCTCCAACCTCTATATTTTCTCCATCCATTCCTGATAAATATTCTGTTGAAGGTGCATTTGTACCGTTCCCATCATTATCTTTAAAATCTGCTAAAGGTGCGGTAATGGTTTGCCAACCCGTAGCAGCCGCAATAACAGGGGTAGTATACCAATAATCCCCCAATCGTAGTTTGAATGCAGGTATTGCTATATCACTATAAATATCAAACTTTACTGACCATGCGTCGGTAATTGCAGCAGTGGTTATTTTTATACCTCCATCACCATTTCTAAAGAAGAACTCTACCCAATCACCTTGTGCAACGACTGCCGAAATCCATGCATAGCCGCCGCTCAGTGCCAAACCTTCGGTAGCCTTAATATTTTCCTTTGCAAGTCCCCAATATACACCCTTGCCCCAATCGGGATTTTCTATCTCGTTGAAATCAAAGTACACATAATCTGGGTCAGCAACAGTCTCATTGGTATTAGCACCGGTGGGAGCAGCGGGTTCTTCGGGGACAATTTCAGGCTCACTGGGTTCTTCGGGTTGGGCGTCACTGCCGTTTGAGTCAAAGATAACATTGTCGATGCTCAAGCCTGTGAAATCTACCGTAGAACCTTCATTTGCCGCAAAAACTATGCCTCTGTCGGTAACCGTCCATACTGTACCGGGCAAAACTACATCGTCTCCATCGCTATTTTGCCATTGGCTGGTTGCCAAAGGTACCGTAATAGTCTTCCATGTGCCACCGGTTGTCCACACATCGCCGTCTTCCAAGTCAGACAAAATGTTGTATGTATATTCCACGCCACCCATTTTGAATAATAGTTTTATGGCTGTCCACTCGCCATCTTCGCTTGGAATGAGTATATCATTGGCCAACTTAACATCTACTTTCATGTCATAGCCGGCTTTGAAAATACCTGTTGGGAAAGGAAACATCCAGTTGTCGGCAACCATCCAATAAGCACCTGTCCAAGAGGGCCAAGTGATGAAGTGGTCGTCTGGGTCATTTTCTCTTGTTCCTAGTTTACCATCTCCACCCCATTCTTTGGCTATACCTATAACACCTAAATTTTCACCTGAATAAGCAGCATTGTCGGCAGCAGTGGTGGTATTGAAATTCCACAAGGTTTTGTAGGTGAGTCCTGCTTCGGGGTCGGGCTGAATGTAGATAGTTTGGGTAATTGCCCCATTGTTGATGGACAATTCAATGTTCACTCCCAAAGGCTTATCGGCAGGCACACGCACATACAAGGCTGTGTTGTTGTCGCGTACCAACCAACCGTTGCTGGTAAGATAGCCATCAGCGTGCCAATTGTCTTCGGTCAACTTGGTTTGTTCCTCGTTATCTAACTTCACACTTGTAATTTTGTCCAAGTTGATGCCGTCAAACTTGACTGACCAACCGGGCATTACACCGCCATCCTCTCTGCCTGCCGAGCCATTGTTGATAATAGCAAGGTCGGTAGAAGTTGCTAACTGACCACCCTCCCAAGCGTAAGGGGTAACACCTACCAATACAGCCACGCCGCAAGGCAGGACTGCATCGGCAGGTACCGTAACCTTGATTTGGGTAGCCGTAGCACCTGCTGCAAAATCGGCTTTCTGCACCAACTTGGTGCTGGCAGCATCGTTACCAAAGGCTACTGCGGTAGCCAAATCCAAGTTAGTACCGGTAATGGTAACCTCGGTTTGACCGGGCACAACAATTGCCGGCGTTACATTGGTTACCGACGGGGTCTTTGTTTCCTCCGTCCCCGACCCTTTGTCTTTTTTACAAGCAGAGAAAGTGCTTGCAATCACTACGGCTGCTGCGAGCAAGCCTACAAAATTGATTTTTTTCATGATAAATAAAAATTAAAATTAAAAAATAAAAAAAAGAAAACAATTCATAATTCACAATTCATAATTCTTTAAGGTCCGCTCACAAACGCTACATTGTCCAAAAGAAGTTTTACTTTGGTACCAGCATTAGGCGTGCCTGCTGTGCGTAGCGTGATGCCTGCAAACGTTCTATTTTTCAAATCATATTCGGTCATTGGCGTGCCTGCGGGGATTGTTCCTTGCGAAGTCGTCAGGGCTTGATACAATTCAAAAGTGTTCAAGGGCAAATCTACCCGCACCCATCCGCCATCTACATCAAACACTGTGTTGGGTGCCCATACGGCAGAAAAATTATAGACCAGCGTTACTGACGAATCTCTTTGTCCTGTGGACGGACGCACGAGCGTATCGCGCCCGCGCACTTCTATATTCCACCGCAGGTCGGCATCAGCAGTGGTAACATCTTTGTCCACCGACACTGCAAATGAGAATGTGCTACCGTTAAAAACAAATCCTGCGCCAGTTAGTCCTGCAATGGGGGGATTATTGGTGCGCGTATAATAGGCGCGTGTAGTAAGGTGCATTGTATCGTCTTGCACTACTCCAAATTTAGAACCATCCGTCGATTGGAATATGTCTTCTGTTCCCTGTACGGTGCCGGGGTTGCCGTCAAAATCAAAAACGGTGTATTGCATATCAATAGGCGCAGATACTTTTACGGAAATAGGTGTTGCAAAAACATCGCCGGTGGCGGCATAGTGGGCGTTAATTTGTGCATTGTTATAGGTTCCTGCATTCATAGTTGAGGGAATGGTGGCACGAAAATAGGTGTGCCCTGCATCACTAAAATTTTGCGACAAGATATTGCTGCCGCCCAAGGCTATTTTTACAATAGAATTGAGATAGGTGCCGTGCACGTGATAGTACGCGCCTGCAAAGACGCCAACATTGAGCGAAGGGGCAGTAAATGTGGGTGCTATGGGTTTGTAAACGATATTGTTGATATGTTTGAGTTCGGTGCCGTTGCCGGTAACCAACTTGAGCGTGCCTTCGGGCACATCACTCCTGTACACCAACACCAAATTAGCAGCAGTACGTTGGTCTATGCGCAATTCGTAATCGTCTATAAACGCCTGCACCACTGCATCCAAATGCTCGCCTGCAACGGTGAGTGTGCTATCGCTGAGTGCCATGGGGTCAAGGTCTTCGGGTGCGACGGCGGTAATTTTCATTTTTTCGGCTACGTTTTCAAATTGCCCGCCTTCTAACTGTACCGTATAGCCGTTGTAGCAAATAATTTTGAGCGCACCGCCCACAATCTCAGGGGGGCACACTGCCTTGAGCACCGTGCTGTCGTTGCTTGTGGTGGGCGCGTTGAGGCGCATACCGCCAATTTCCACATTGCGTATCAAGTCAAGATTGGTGCCGTAGAAAGTTACGGTGTCGCCGCCCTTTACGCCGTCGGCACGCGCGGGCGTAACGTTGTCAATAGTGGGTTTTATCACATCCATATCAACGCCTGTGGCTACGTTGGGCAAAGCATCGTCTTTGGCAACCAAAAATACGGGTCCGTCGGGGGCAGCGATGGGCAGCCTAAACTTAACCTGCGAAGATGTTACATCAAAAAACGAGTCAATTTCTACGATGGCTACCGTGAGGTCGGGGTGCGCCTCCTTGTCGCCTATGCGCACTGCCCGCAGGTGAAAGGTGTCGAGGTTGCTGCCCGCGATGGTGATGATTTGCCCTGCCCTCACGCCCGCGTGAGGCTCCACGCTCGCGGCAGCGGGCGCAACGCCGGTGCGGTTGGCACCCTTCACAATGGGATTGTCTTTGTTGCACGACCACAGCACCACCACAGCGAACAAGGCAAAAACATAAAGTAATTTATAATTCATAATTCATAATTTATAATTATTTTTATTCCAATTTTTTTACAAACCGTGCATTGGCAATGCTAAAATCTACTGCTACTGCTGCCGATGGCTGAATGGCAATGGCAAAACCTGAATAATCGGTGGATTTTTCTTTAGAAAAATCCCAACCTGCGTTTTGAAAAGTCGTTACCTCAAAAGTTACTGTGCGCCATTTTTTGCCTGTATCAAAATTGGGTTTCCACGAAAACCGATGCCCATCGCCTTCTGCCGAGCCTTCAAAAATGAGCGTTACCACCGAAGGAATTGCCCCTGTTGAGTTCACTTCCATTTTTATTTGATACTGTTCCGGATGGTTTTTCATATCCCAATCGGGGTCGTTGAGGTTGAGGTTGTAGCCTGTGCCCAAAATCCAATCCCATTTGTAGGCGTCGTATTCTGTTGCCACGCGGGTATATTTGGTCAATCCGCTAAACGGTTTGGGGTCGCCTGCGTTGGTGCCTGTGGTCGAAAAATCGGTGCCCCAGGTGCCCTCGTAGTTTTGTGCCACAAGTCCTGCATCGCGCAGTGCCACACGCACAGGGGTGGTGCTCACTTTTTCTTGGTAGATGGTGCTTGTAACGCTAAATATAGAGCGCTCGTCGGTGGGCACGGCGGCGGGCAACACTACTCTAAGGTATTCAGTGTTGACCTCCACTATTGACAAAAGTTCTTCGGTGGCTTCCCACTTTACTTCGCCGCCTTCGCCAAATTCATACAAGTCAAAATTGCTGCCCAGCAACTGTACCGTATCGCCCGGCTCGGCAAAATCGTTGTAAAATCCTGTTACTATTAACTTTGGGGCTGCTATTTTCATAGTTGCCTCAGCCTGCCCTTTGGAGGTGGTAACCACCACCTTGTCTGTAATTTTGTCCTCGTCCAACAATGCGCGGGGGATGCGCACCGCCACAAACGGGTTGGTAGCATACCATTCGCGCGGGTCTGCCTCCAAGCCGTTGAAGGTAATGGACTTTACCTGACTGAGGTTTTTGCCATGTATTTCGATGATGGCGCCCATATCGGCACTCTCGATGTGCGCAGGCTTTTGGGCGGTATCCACAGCCATAATAATATATTCTATTTCGGGCGGACCTGCCGGCGTTAAACCATCATCATAGCCATCGTTGTAGTTGATGATTTCCTTTTGGCAGGCACCCATTACAATAAGTGCTGCCGCTACCAAGGCTGTAAAAATATATGTTATTCGTTTCATAATTTGGTTTCAAGTTTCAGGTTTCAAGTTTCATTCTCAACTCTCAATTCTCCATTCTCAATTATTTTACCATCCTTCGTTTTGTGTCAAATTTTTGTTTGCCGAAAGGGCATCCACCGGAATAGGGTAGAGCAAATGCTTGTCCTCGCGGTGTTTTTTGATGCCGTTTTCGTCTGTTTCTATGGCGTTCATTACTTCTTTGTAGATGCCGTAGCGTATCAAATCCCAACGGCGGTCGCTCTCCAATGCCAATTCTTTGGCGCGCTCTTCGAGTATGGCACTACGCAAGGTTTCTACCTCTTGCGCTCCTGTGTACAATCTGGCTCGGCTGCGCTCGCGCACTCTGTTGAGAGCGTTAATGGCATTGGCAAATTCGCCTGTTTCGTTGGCGGCTTCGGCATAAATGAGCAATACATCGGCAAAGCGCAAAATGGGATAGGGCACGTCGCTCTTGGGTTGCGAGCGGTCGGCGGCATTGTAGTACTTGGTCAAAAAAGCACTGCAATCCGATGATTTGTTGTTTTGATACTGCCGTCCGTCGTCAAAAATTTTATCCCTTGCCACTGCTATTTGTTCGTTTGTCAACTCATCAATATAGTAGCCCAATGCCTTGCTTGCCCATATCCCGCGCGAGGGTCCAGTCCATTGTTCATCGTCGGGGTAAAAAGCGCCACCGTTCCACGATTGGTGGTAGTCGCGGTTAATCCAGCGGTGCATCACGCCCAATTCTACACGCAAATCCTGCGGGTTGGCTTGGTCAAAAAGACGATACCAGGCATTGCTGCATCCGTGAAACAGCCCCTCGATAATCATTTCCGAGCCATCGGTGGTGCCGGTGTAGTAGCGTGCAATGCCCGCGCCATACATATCATCGCCTGTTACGGGCTGAATCATAAAAATGTGTTCCGTTTTGTGGCGCATCGCACTTGTCCACAATTGGTCGTAGGGCAAGAGGTCGTAACTGCCGTAGATGCCGTCTATCACTTCTTTGGCTTTGATGCGAGCCGAATCGTAATAGGCTTGCACATCAAAATCGTAGCCCGCTACTTTGGCAGTGGTGTATTCTTGGGGTGTTGGCGGAATATATTTTTTGCTATCGCCATCTCCGGTGTGTGTTGTGCCGCCTTTGACCAATACTTTTTCGCCCTCCTGTGCGCCCGACGCCATTGTGGCATACACCTTTGCCAACAAGGCAGCCGCTGTGCCCGCCGATGCGCGTCCTTCTTTGAAATTGGGGTCGGTGTTTTTGTACATTACTGCTTGCGCCTCCTTCAATTGCTCAACAATGTAGCCATAGACGTCGGCAATGGAGGCACGAGGCTTGCTAAATTCGGGGTCGATGCTCACCGATTGTTTGTGCAGCGGCACTGCTCCGTAGGCACGCACCAACAGAAAATAGCCATACGATTTGAGGAATTGCATTTCGCCCACCACATTGTCTTTGTGCGCCGAAGGACTCATTTCGCCTATTTTTTCTATCGCATTGTTGGCACGGTGAATAATGGTGAAGCACTTTGTCCACACGGGATCCATAGCATCCTCGCCCTGAAAGTTGCCCGCACCAATTTTGCTGAGCGACCAATCGGGTCCGGTGGCATAGTCGCAATCCATATCCAACACTTTGGGGAATTGGTCCCAGCGCAACATATCGTTGAGCAAATAACTGTAGGCACCCACAGCCAATTGGTCGGCGCCTTCGTCGGAATCGGGCACTTTGCTAATGATAGCAAAAGTTTCTTCCTCCAGCATACTCTCGCAAGAAACCAAGCACCCGCTTGCCGCGAGCAACATTGCTACAAAAGATATTATTCGTATTTTCATATTAACCTATTTGAAAATTATCTGCATTTGTGAAAGCCCTACGGGCTAAAAAATTCTCAACTCTCAATTTTCAACTCTCAACTAAAAAGTTACTTTTAGCCCGCAAGAATACGTCCTGCTGTTGGGATACGAGTAAATGTCCACGCCGCGTTTTGAGGCATCGCCGCCAAAGGCATTCACATCGGGGTCAAACCAACTGTAATTGGTGAACGTGAGCAGGTTGCTTGCGCCGGCGTACACATAAATGCTTTCTATTCCTTTGATTTTGAAGGGTATGGTGTATCCCAGCGAAACATTTTTTAAGCGAATATAAGAGGCGTCTTCCACGTAACGGTCGGTGATGTACCACTCGCGGTTGTAGTTGGCAATGGGGCGTGGCCATTGCGCATTGGCAGCATTGTCGGCTGTCCAGCGGGTGTCGTAGGCAAACTGCGGGATGTTGCCCTGATTTGCCATTTTCACATCCATCAGGTTGCCGTTGAACATATCGTTGCCCTGCGTGCCTTGAATAAATATGCTCAGCGTCAATCCTTTCCACGAAAAACTGTTGGTGATGCCATACACAAAATCGGGATTGGCATTGCCAATAATGGTGCGGTCGCGGTCGTCCAACTGTCCGTCGCCGTTCAAATCGCGGCGTTTGATTTCGCCCACCAAGGCTTTTGCCTCCGAGTCGGAATAAGTTTTGTATTGCGGAAAAGCGCGCACTTCGGCTTCGTTGTCCCAAAAACCATCTTCCACATAGCCGTACATTGCACCAATGGGGCAACCGTTGCGTTGAATGAACACTTGGTCGGCCGACGACCACAGCGCAGTGGCAAACTGGTCGCCCGTGAGACCGCCAATTTCGTTGCGGTTAAATGACAAGTTGGCATCAATTGTCCACGTAAAATCGCCTTTGATGGGGATAAAATTGCCCGTCAACTCCAAGCCTGAGTTAGTAACATTGCCCGAATTGACGCGGCGGCGTGCAAAGCCCGTGTTGGAGGGAATGTTCACAAATTGCAGCAAGCCATTGGTTTTTTTGTAATAATAATCCACCGTAAAGTTGATGCGGCTGTCCAAAAATCCTATATCAATACCGGCATTGTATTGGTCGGTAACTTCCCAGCGCAGGTCGGGGTTGAGGGGACCGCGCCATGTGTCTTCGGCATAGCCGCTGGCAAGGCTGCCGTTCACCACATAGTTGGCACTCGACATCAGCGGCAAGGTTTCGTAGGCACCTATGCCTTGGTTGCCCGTTTGCCCATAACTCACGCGCAGTTTGAGGTTGCTAAACAAATCCAATTGTTTGATAAATTCTTCTTCCGACACTCGCCACGCCAAGGCGCCCGAAGCAAAGTTGGCAAACTTGTTGCCTGCCATAAATTTGCTGGAACCGTCGCGGCGGAATGATGCCGTAGCGATATACTTGTCGTTATATACATAGTTGATACGTCCCAATAGCGACACCAACTGCGTGCGCTGGCGCCCGCTGGTGGGGGTTTGCGGATTAAGCCCTGCGCCCAAATCGTATTCTTCGGTTTCGTCTGATGAAAAATTGCGCACGTCAATGCCTTTGTTGCCGCCATTGCCTTCTTCGTAGGTGAAAGCGCCCATCACGTTGAGCGAATGTTTGCCAAAGGTTTTGTAGAAGGTGAGAATAGACTCGGCGGTGGTGCTTTGCCACCAATTGTCGGACTGCCCTGCGCGACCGTTGTTGGGGGCGCGTCCTTCCTGCGTGTGGCGTCCGTAGTAGGTATTGCGGGCATTGCCGCTGTATCCTACACCCAAATTTTGGCGAAATTTGAGATAATCGGTAAACGTCAATTCTATATAACTTGAATTGAATACGTTGATGGATTTCAGTTGGTCTTTGGCAGTTTGCACATAAAGATAAGGATTGGCAGCCAACCAGCCCAATTCGTCTGCTGCCGAAGGCTCCATAGAGGTATTGGCAGTGGGCAAAAACATCAGTGCCGAACGGACAATGCCCGTACTGTTGGTGTTGCTCGCAAAATCGGTGGTCGCATTGGTAAAGTTCATATTCAAACCCAACTCTATCCATTTGTGCACCTTGCGCCCCAAGCCTGTCGAAAAGTTATAGCGGTTGTAGCCCGAGCCAACAATGATGCCGTCTTGCTGCGTATAGTTCATAGCAAAATTGTGCCAGCCTTTTTCGCTGCCGCCCGACACGCGAATGTTGTATTCCTGCGTGGTGCCCGTTTGGTAAATCATATCTTGCCAATCGGTAGGCTCAATGAGGTAGGTGTTGCCAAAATTACCGTAAACGGTGCGCGGGTCTAAAAAATCTTCGGGCGTGGGCGAATAATTACCTTCGTGAAACACAAAATTGTCGTCCATATAACTGCTCCATTCGCCTGTAAATTCAAGTTCCTGCCCGTCATTAGCCAACTGCTCGTTGCGGTATTTGGCATAATCGTAAGCCCCTAACACTTTTACGCGCTTGCTGATTTTTGAAAAACTAAAATTGGTGGATACCTCAATTTTTTCGCTGCCCGCCGAACCTTTTTTGGTAGTGATAAGTACCACGCCGTTGGCACCGCGCGAGCCATAAATGGCAGTAGCCGAAGCATCTTTCAATATCTCGATGGACTCAATATTGTTGGGGTTAATCAACGCCAAGGGGTTGGATTGTTGCAAATTGTTGCTGCCCGAAGGACCCGACGAGGCATCAAAAGGCACGCCGTCCACAATGTACAAGGGTTGTGAACTTGTTGAAAATGAGTTAGTTCCGCGAATTTGTATGGTAACGCCGCCGCCCGGCGCACCGTCGTTTTGATTGACCTGCACACCTGCAATTTTGCCCTGCATTGCCTGGTTGATACTTGTAGAGGAGCCGCCTTTCATCAAATCATCGCCTTTGACCTGCGCCACAGCACCCGACACATCGCGTTTGCGCATCACGCCGTAGCCCACCACCACCACTTCGTCTATTTGTTTGGCATCTTCGCCCAATTGCACATCAATGCGCGTGCGGCCGCCTATGCGTTCTTCTTTGGAACTCATACCCATAAAAGAAAATACCAAGGTAGCATGAGCAGGTGCCGATATGTTGTAATCGCCATTAATTCCTGTGCTTGTACCGGTTGTAGTCCCTTTTACTATCACCGTTGCCCCCACCATAGGGTCGCCGCTTTCGTCGCTCACTGTTCCGGATATGATATTAGTTACCTCTTGCCCATATCCCAAAACGGGTAGTGCAACCAACAAAAGAGCACCTATCCACTTATTGATATTCATATATATTCAAATAAATTGATGTTTATTTTAGTCAAAAATTGTCTAATTTAAACCGTCGTTTAAATTAGACAGTTTTTGGATATGAAAAAAAATGCTATTTTTTGGGGTAATTTTTGCTGCTCAATTATCTATTAAATAATTGAATATCAATAAAAAGAATAAAAAATGACAATTTTTTTGGGAAATTTCAGTTTTATTTTTTATCCCTGTAAATGATTACAGGACTACGTTTGCTGATATTTGATGTTAAAAAAGTATCGGTTTTTGACAAAAAAGTACTTGTTGAAAGTTTGAATAACACCTTAACTTTGCTGCCGTAAAATTATGGAAATAAAAAGTACCTCCGAGAGGGGCAAAAAACTGTCTAATTTAAACGACCGTTTAAATTAGACAAAAAATGTAGAAATGCTGAGATGGAAATATAATGACATTTTGAATTTTCGTTTTTTTTTAATCACTTAATCCTTTAAACTATATGTGTAAAACAAAATCAACAAAACTGCTGCTTGGGTTTTTGCTGGGAGTGATGCCATTGTGGCTCTCGGCGCAGGAACTCAACATTTCGGGTACGGTACTCGACGGCGCGGGCGACCCCGTAGTGGGTGCCACGGTATTGGTCAAAGGCACCACACTTGGGGCTACCACAGGTGTCGGCGGCGACTACAACATTACCGCCTCTGCCAATGCCACATTGGTGTTTTCAATGGTGGGTTTGGTTGCCAAAGAGGAGCCTGTGGGCGGACGCGCACGCATTGACGTGGTCATGAGCGACAATGCGCAAGCCATCGACGAGGTGGTGGTGATGGGCTATGGTGTGCAAAAGAAAAAGTTGGTAACCGGCGCCACCGTGCAGGTGGGCGGCGACGACTTGCAAAAACTCAGCACCGTCAATGCGCTCACCGCTATGCAGAGCCAAACTGCCGGTGTGAACATTATCCAAAACTCGGGGCAACCGGGCGAAGGATTTAAGGTGAACATTCGCGGTATTGGTACTACGGGCAACAGCGCTCCGCTCTACGTTATTGACGGCGTGGCAGGCGGCGACATCAACAACCTCAACCCCGCCGACATCGAAAGCATTGACGTGCTCAAAGATGCGGCTTCGGCTGCTATCTACGGAGCGCGCTCTGCCAACGGCGTTATCCTGGTTACTACCAAGGGCGGCAAGTTGGTCAGAGGCGGTAAGGATGCCCCGCTCAAAATGTCGGTTACCTACGATGGCTACGTGGGCTTCCAAAACGTCTATAAAATGCCCGAACTATTGGATGCCAAGCAGTATATGGCAATTATGGACGAAGTGCGCTTCAACGAAGGCGGTTCGGCTTGGGATTGGCAGAGCATTTTGGGCAACCGCTACGATGACGTAACAAGCGGCAACTGGAGCGGCACCAACTGGCTCAACGAGATGCGCAACAAAAACGCACCCATTCAGAACCACGCCGTAAATGTGTCGGGCGGCAACGATATATCAACTTTCTCTCTCGGCGTTTCGCGCACAGAGCAGGAAGGCATATACGGCTATCCCGTGCAGAGCGACTACGGACGCACCACCGCCCGCCTCAACTCCGACCACGTGATTTTGCGCATCGGCAATCTCGATGTTATCAAATTGGGCGAAACCTTCACCTATGCCTACTCCACCAAGTCGGGCATCGGCATAGGCGATGTGTATTGGAACGATATTTACAATATGATGAGCGGTGTGCCCATTATGCCTTTGTATAACGACAAAGGCGAATATTTTGCCGCCGACGACAAAGCCGCAATGGGGCTAAATGGCTTAAACGCCGCCTTTGCCAACCCCATCGGCGATATGGTGTATCGCCGCGGACACGAAATATCCAAGAACCACAATATGCAGGCATCTGCCAACGTGCAGATACAGCCCATCAAGGATTTGGTGGTGCGCTCGCAGTTTGGCTACCGAATGAGCGGCAACACCTACCGTCAGTTTTCGCCTACCTTCAAACTTTCGGCAACCAACGAGAAGTCGCAAAACGAAGTGCGGCAGAGCGGCGGCTTGGGCTGGAACTACACCATCGACAACACTATCAACTACAAGTTTGCCATAGACGAGAACCACTTTGACGTTCTGCTGGGGCAATCGGTAGAAAAGTGGGGTATGGGCGAAAGTATGGAGGCATTCAACGTAGAATCGTCGTTCAACGATTTTGAACACGCCTATATCGACAACACCGGTGCCGTATCTTCGCGCACAAGTGTCAATGGCAGTCCTTGGGGAGCAGGGGCTTTGGCTTCGTTTTTTGGTCGCGTCAACTACGACTACAACGAAAAATATATGCTCTCGTTGGTAATGCGCGCCGACGGTTCGTCCAACTTTGCACGAGGCAACCGCTGGGGCTATTTCCCGTCGGTGTCGGCCGGATGGCTGCTCACCAACGAAACCTTTATGGAGGGCGTATCCTCGTGGATGGACTACTTTAAACTACGCGCAAGTTGGGGACAAAACGGCAACTGCAACATCCCCAACTTCCAATACAACGCTACTGTGGCGCTGAGCAACGATGTGGTTTACTCATTTGGCAACAACCCCGATGCCTACACGCAGGGCGGCTATGCCAACATCTTGCCCAACCCCGACGTTACTTGGGAAACCTCGCAGCAAACCGACATCGGCTTTGACGCACGGTTTTTGCGGTCGCGCTTGAGCCTCACCTTTGATTACTACATAAAGGAAACCAAAAACTGGTTGGTACGCGCTCCCATTTTGGGTGCTTACGGTATGGGTGAATCGGGTGCTCCCTACAAAAACGGCGGCGATGTGAAAAATCAGGGCGTAGAAATTGCCCTTGCGTGGAACGACCGCGCAGGCGACTTCCGTTATTCGGCAGGCGCTAACCTTACCTACAACAAAAACGAAGTTACCCGCATTGCCAACAGCGAAGGCATCATACACGGACCCACCGCCGCATTGTTTGCCGGCAGTGCCGAAATGTACCGCGCACAGGTGGGCTATCCCATCGGGTACTTCTACGGCTACAAAACCGAAGGCGTGTTTCAAAACCAAGCCGATATAGACGCTTGGAAGGCGGCAGGCAAAGGCATACTGCAAAGCAACCCGCAGCCCGGCGACCTCAAGTTTGCCGACCTCACCCCCGATGGCGTAATTGACGAAAAGGACAAAACCCAACTCGGCAACTCGCACCCAGCCGTAATGCTCGGCTTCAATTGCAGCGCAGAGTACAAGGGTTTTGACCTCAGCGTGGCAGCGTATGGCGCTTTTGGACACCAAATTGCCAAATCGTACCGCAAGGGTGATAATTTTTACGAAAACTATACCTCCGACATCTATGCGCGCTGGCACGGCGAAGGCACATCCAACAAACTGCCGCGCCTGATGCAAGGCAACACCACCAACTGGACTACCGTATCCGACATATACATTGAAGACGGCGACTATTTCCGCTTTCAAAACATTACCTTGGGCTACGATTTCAAGCACCTGTTCCCCAAATTGCCCATGGGTCAGTTGCGGCTATACTTTACGGCGCAAAATCTCTTTACCATCACCTCCTATTCGGGCGCTGACCCCGAAGTGGGCTACTCGCCCGATGGCATAAGCGGCGACAGAGACAGTTGGGTATCGGGCATAGACGTTGGCTACTACCCCAACCCGCGCACATATTTGTTTGGCGTAAATATCAAGTTTTAGGCATTAACCATTAAATAATAAAAGTTATGAAAAATATATTGAAACCCCTTGGGGGACTAATGGCGGGGCTTGTCCTATTCGCAGGATGCGAAGATTTTTTGGATACGCAGGACTTGACCCACAAAAACACGGATAACTTTCCGCAAACCCTTGCCGATGCACAGATGGCGTTGGCAGCTATCTACAACAATTTGGGTACTGCGCTGGGCGCAAACGGCGGGCACGCACCCAATTCGTTCTTGATGGTATCCGAACTTGCCGCCGATGACCGCCTCGGCGGCGGCGGTGGTGCCGACCAGCGCTTGCAGGCAACAGATATGTTGTTGCAATTTGCAACTGATGAATATGACGTTTTTTGGCAAGACCGCTACGCGGGCATCAACCGCGCCAACACTGCCATTGAGACACTCGGCAACTGCGAGGGATTCAGCAGCGACGTGCAAAAGAACAAGATGCTCGGCGAAGCCTATTTTTTGCGGGCGTTCTTTTACTACGAGTTGGCGTCGCTCTTTGAGCGGGTGCCGTTGCACCTCAACACCCTTGCCGAGCCGCTGCCGCAAAGCGACCCCGATGATATTTGGGGGCAAATAGTAGCCGACCTCAAGCAAGCCATTGAGTTGATGAAACCCGCAGGCAAAACACCGTCCGGCGAAGCGGGACACGCCGATGCCTACGTTGCCGAAGTGATGATGGCAAGAGCCTTCCTTTTCTACACGGGATTTTACAACAAAACGGACGTAACCCTGCCCGATGGCAGCAAAGTTACCAAAGCGGACGTTACGGCGTGGATTACCGACTGCAAGGACAATTCGGGCTATGCGCTTGTGTCCGACTACCGCAACCTGTGGGCATACACCAACCCCTACACGGTGGAGGAATACGGCTACACCAAAGGAAAGGGCTTGCAATGGGTGGGCAATCAGGGCGAGGAAGCCAACACCGAAGCGATGTTTGCCATCAAGTTCAACAAGTTTGCCGACTGGGGCAACAGAACAGGTTGCACTAACGGCTATGCTGTGTTCACCGGTATTCGCGGCGGCGAAGTGGGCGAGGAAGCCTTCCCTATCGGCGGCGGCTGGGGCGCAGGTCCCGTTGCCACCAACCTGTTCAACGAATGGGTAACTGCAGCAGGCAACGAAACAAACGATGTGCGTCTGCTTGCCTCTATCTGCAACCTGCGCACCGAACTGCCCGCCTTTCCTGTGGGCGGCGGCTGGAACGACTGGGTACAGGGAACCAACTACTATTCCAAAAAGAGCGGCATTTCGGGCAAAAGCGGCGGCGAGTACAAGATGCCGTTTGATAAATTTATGTATGACCTCGATTTGCAGTGGGATATATGCTACATAAGCGACCAGGTGCTGATGCGCTATGCCGAAGTGCTGTTGCTGCACTCCGAACTCACCGAAACCGCCGATGGCATCAATGCAGTGCGCGCTCGTGCAGGCTTAGGCAATGTGCCTTATTCGCTGGATGCGTTGCAAAAGGAACGCCGTTGGGAATTGGCTTTTGAAGGTCTGCGCTGGAACGACATCCGCCGCTGGGGCATTGCCGCAGATGCACTCGACAAACAAGCGAATGTAGCAATTTACATAGGGGGGCTCTCCCAAACAAACACGCCACACGGCGGCGGCTACAGAGCACGCTATGAGGCAACGCACGGGTTTTTCCCCATCCCTGAGCGGCAAATAGAACTGTCCCAAGGCGTTTATACGCAAAATGCGGGCTGGAGCGGCAATTCTTATGGAAGTTGGTAATCATCGTAGGGGCGGGGTTTGCCCGCCCCCTACAAAAAAACAAGTATTAACCTTAAAATAAATAACGTTATGAAAAAGATATTTTTATCCATTGCCGTATTGACGGCAGCAGCCCTGTGGACGGGCTGCGAACCCATAGTAGATAAGCACGATGCAGGCGGCGGCATTGCCGCCACCGAGTTGCAGGCAACCGCAACGGCTGTCGTACAGAACGGCAAAAACAGCAACAAGGTGTATGTGCATTGCACCAGCCCTGTGCTGTGCCAGTGGTCGGACGGCGTAAACACCCTTGCCGCTACGGAAGGTTACCTCACGCTGTTGCTCACAGGCGAGCAGACCATCACCCTGACGGCAAAAACCGCCGATGGCGCTACGCTAACCAAATCTTTTCCGGTGAACGTAGAGGAACTTACCGAACCCGTTGACCCTGTTTATGGGCAACTGTTCGGTGCCGGTGAAAAAACTTGGACTTGGGCATCCTCAGATTGCTTTGGTAACGGAGGCGACAGCGACAATGGACCAGCCTGGTGGGTACTGCAGCCGACAGAGATGGCAGACCAATGTAGTGGTAAAAAATTGCCTGCCGATGGAAAAGGAGCAACTATGAAATTTGTGCTGAACGGTAAGCAAATGACAAAAGTTACAACCGACGGGCAAACTTTTGCAGGAAGATTAACTTTTGATATGAGTGCCGGCAAAGAGGGCTGGTCGGTAGGCACTATCACCTTTGCCAATACCAACATTTTGTGCGGATATGATTTTAATGATGCTACTTTCTCAGCGTGGAGCACCTACAACATCATCTCTATTGACGACAACAGAATGGTCTTAGGTGCGCAAGAACACGACCCTAATAGCAACTATTGGTACTGGGTGTTTGTGCCTGTGCCATAATGCGATTTTATTAAGTTATCACTTGACTGTTAACACTAATTGTAACCTTAATTTTTTATCACTTAAATACTTATCAATATGAAAAACTATTTGAAAAAAACTATGAGGATAGGGGGAGGACTCTTCTCTTCTCTTCTCTTCTCTTCTCTTCTCTTCTCTTCTATTCTCTTCTCTTCTAGTAGAGTCGTGTAACGAGCAAGAGAATATCGTTGTACCCGTTGCACCTGATGGTATAACGCTTACTGCCAATGCACCGGAATTGACTATTCCGGCTACAGGCGGCACTCTTACGCTCACTATTGCCTCCGACTATGTGTGGGAAGTGGTGGTGCGCCCCGATTGGCTACAGTACACCGTAACCGAAGGTAAAAACGGCTATGGTGATGCTGTGGTTGTGCTCACTGCCGCAGGGCGGCGTGGCAATCCGCGCACAGGCGAGGTAATTGTGCGGTCGAGCGGTGCCAAAGCGGGTGCTATTGCTCATCCTTTTACGATTACGCAGACAGGGGCTTTACCCGACACTGCCAAAAGTATCACAGGCGACTCCATTAACTTCTACCCCAATGCAGCAGCCAAACTCACCACAGATGCGCTTGATGGCGCAGACGGATACAAGTGGTACAAAGGCAACGATTCGGTGGGATGCACCAGCAGCCCCGAATTTTGGGCAACCGCAACGGGTACTTATACGGTTGTGGGCTACAATACGCTTGGCAATGGCGCAAAGGCAATGGCTAATGGCAGGGAGGTAGAGGCAATTACGCCGCTAACCGATATGCTAATTACTGTGCCGCCCTCTATCAGCGGCGATGGCACTAACGATTGTGCGAGTAGAGACACGCTTTTCAAGGTAGGTGAGTATTACAACAATCTAAGTGCTATTTTGAAAAAAAATGCGGTGTTGCTCAAAGTGGGCAAAGTGGCAGGTGCCAAGCAATTAGACTGGTACAAAGGCACTAGTACTACCGCAATAAAAACTATAGACCTTACGACCTTGCCTGCTAATGCCAATTGGGATAGCATTACCTCCTATCTTGTAAACTTTACCACAGATGAAGGTTTGCACACCTACAAGGTAAGGGCTACCAATGACAATCCTGCAAATGATGCCTCTGATAAATCTATCAGTGAACATACAGTGGCTTTGTATGCTTGTCCTGCTGCCGATACGTTGAACGGGACTAATGGTGCGGTACAGTTTATCGGTACTTGGAATGCAAGCGGCGGTTATACTTTGTCTATAGACACCGCCAAAGTAACCAAAACGAGTGCTGAATTGATTATCAAAAGCACATTTGATGTCTTCGACAGCATTGCTACGCTCAAAGCCGTCATCGACTTGTCGCATATAACCATTGATGCACAGTTGGTTCTAAAAGACAGCAAAAGTAAACGCGACCAAGACAGCATTCCTGCCTACATTGCCGCCGATGACCCAAGCAAGGGTGCCATAGTTACTGCCAATGCAGGCAAGGCAATTCACGGTTACATTACTACAAACGGCACGCTTACCATCACCTTTGAGGACGCCTACTTGCTCTATCGCGGCGACGCCAACGGTAAATACCTTGGGCATCCCAACACCGGCAATGCAATACTGCGCAAGCCAAGTGGTGAAGTGTGGACAAAACAACCGTAGCAAATCTTCAAGCACCAATAAGTGCCCTAAAGCACTACTCATACATCCAAGCGAAGCCCGCCGAAAAGGGGGGCTTTGCTTGGGTTTCTTTTGGGGAAATGTAGAAAAGGTTTTTGGTGATTTGAGGGCAAAGTTGTAACTTTGTGGAATAATGTAAAAACAATATGGCAAAGACAAGCATCATAACCGTTCAAGATATTCCAATTTCCATTTCTGTGGAAAATGATAAGGACTATATTTGTCTTACTGATATGATAAAAGCCAAAGACGGCGATTTTTTCATCAGCGATTGGTTGCGAAATAAAGACACTATCGAATACGTAGGGACGTGGGAAAGTTTGTATAATCCCCATTTTAATTATGGTGAATTCACCACAATTAAAAACGAAGCCGGTTCGAGAGCCTATCGCATAAGTGTCAAAGATTGGGTAGAGCGGACAAATGCCGTAGGCATTATTGCCAAATCGGGCAGATATGGCGGAACGTATGCTTACAAAGACATTGCCTTTAACTTTGGTATGTGGATAAGTCCTGTGTTTCAACTTTATGTTGTAAGGGAATATCAACGACTAAAAGAAGCCGAAAGCCGCCCGATGTTGGGCGAATGGAACGTAAAAAGGGTGTTGAGCAAAGTTAACTATGCCCTGCATACGGATGCCGTAAAAGACTTTGTGATACCCAAAATAGACATCGAACAGCAAAAACTCTATGCTTACGCCGACGAAGCCGACTTGCTCAACCTTGCTCTTTGGGGCTGCACTGCCAAACAGTGGCGCGATGCCAATCCTATCCACGCAAAAAAGGGGCTGAATATCCGCGACACAGCAAGTATCAACGAATTGGTGGTGTTATCAAACTTGGAGTCGTTCAATGCCGAATTGATAAAACGCGATGTGGACAAATCTGCTCGCTATGCCTATTTGCGAGAAATTGCACAAAGCCAACTTCCCCGTTTAAATGCTATTGATGCAGAAAAAAGTTTTAGAGCAATTAAATCTATAGGTGCCATGGACAAGAATTTAAGATAAATAGATACCACGCTATTTTTTTGTGAGTACAAAATGAACAAGCGACTTCCCCTGATGGGCACTAAAGTACTACTCATACACCCAAGCGAAGCCTGCCGAAAAGGGGGGCTTTGCTTGGGGTGTTTTTTTTGGGGGGATTAAAATTTTTTACGAAAAGTTGGGTGGGTAGAAAAAAATACCTACCTTTGTTGTAGGTTTCTAAAAATTCATTACGCACATAGTATGGATAAGAACAAAGCATCAAGAGCCTCCGCAAAGATGGTGGATATATTGTTTGTGTTGGGCGAATATACCTTTGCAGGCATTG
>BNTQ01000038.1 GCA_025996715.1 Bacteroidia bacterium
GCTAACGGTGGTGGGTTGTTAGAAGGATTTATCCACTATTTTTTTTTGCTAAGCCGAATTTGTAATTCGGCTTTTTTTGTGTACCGTTTTTAGTATAGAGTTTCAAAAAACATAATCCCAAGTTTTCCATTAGAAAAAATAGTATAACTTTGTACGATTTTAAAAAGCATGTATGACCACTAACAATTTTTTCAATCTGAAATTACTCAAGGAAGGTTCTTCGCTTGCGTTTGAAAAATTGTATGACCAATACAGCGGAGGACTCTATAATTTCATTTTGAAAATATCGTATGGAAATGCTTATCTGTCGCAAGAATTAACACAACGCACCTTTATTAAATTATGGGAGATGCGTGAGCACATTGATACCGACAAATCCCTCTTTTCTTACTTGTGCACTATCGCTAAAAATATGCTGTTGAATGAATTAGAGCATCAAACAATAGAATTTATTTATCAAGAATATTTTAAACAACATAATCCTGTTTCGGATTATTCCACCGAAAAGGAAATTAACCGAAAAATGTTAGAAGACATTATTGATAAATTGGCCGAACAATTACCTCCTGCAAGGAAACAGATATTTATTTTGAGCAAAAAAGAAGATTATTCGATTAAAGAAATAGCGAAGATGTTAAACCTGGCAGAAACAACCGTTCAAACACAACTTTCTAAGGCATTGGCATTTATAAAAGAGCAATTAGCCCAACATTACAATTGGGTCATACTGCCGATTTTATCATCTATTATGTGTTAAATAATTGTAAAAGATAAAACGTGAATAGGTTATTTGTTAGAGATAATGGTATATGATAAATATAATATAGAAAATATAAAAATGGACAAAGAACAATATTTAGGCTTGTTTGAAAAATATATGGCCAAGCAAGCGAGCGAAAAAGAGATAAACGAATTAATAAATTTTATTCGGAATAATCCACAGTTAAATTGTTGGTTTGAAAACCAAATTCAAAATTCTCCGGCTGCAATAGACCAAGATTTGAAACAGCGGATGTTGAGCAATATCCAAAAAGAAATTGGAAAATCTGCCATACATACCATCCCTGTCAAAACGATAACTTATAAATGGTTGCGTGCTGCCGCCATTATTCTTTTGCCTCTTGTTGTGGGTTATGGAATTTACGCAGGAATTAACAAAATAGGCAAAACAGAAAATACCTTGCTTGTTAGCGTTGAAGCGGGCGAAAAAGCCAATATCACCTTACCGGACGGCAGCAGGGTGTGGCTCAATTCCAGTTCAAAATTAACTTATACGAATGCCTATAACAACAAAAAACGCTTGCTAAAATTAGACGGTGAAGCCTATTTTGAAGTGGCTCACGATGCCCAAAAACCATTTATCGTACAATGTATAGATATGGAAACAAAAGTTTTGGGAACTACATTTGGAATCAAAGCCTACGACGAAGACAATATTATATCGGTGGTGTTGGCAGCAGGGAAAGTGCAAGTAACTTTACCCGACGAAACAAGGATTATGCAGCCCGACGAAAGGGTAGTATATAATAAATCCACCCACAAACTATTTTCCACTATGGTTAAACCGAGCGATTTTACCGATTGGCGAAAAAATCGGTTACGCTTTGAAAACGAAACATTGTTAGATATAGCAACCACTATATCCCGCATCCACAACATCGATTATGTATTTGAAGATGAAACACTTAAATCGCTGTGCTTTACAGGTTCGGTTGATAATACGAATGTGGAATCCGTATTGAATGCAATCACACTCACTGCGCCCATTACTTATACGGTGAAGGATAATCTTATCCTATTTCAAAAAGATAATAGGAAGAAAAACTATTTTAATTAATTTGTCCGAAACAAAGAATAATGAAATGCCGTGAATTAAGTAAACAGACAGCGCATAAACCGGAACTGCCGGTAAAAATTCTGCAGTTCGGCGAAGGCAATTTTCTTCGCGCCTTTGTCGATTGGATGCTCCACAAAGCCAACGAAGCGGGGGTGATGAATCACGGTGTGGTGGCTGTGCAGCCTATCGCGCAGGGTATGGCTGAGATGATTAACACGCAGGATGGGCTTTACCACGTCTATCTCGAAGGCATCAAAGACAAGCAACCGGTCAAAGAAATAACTTTGGTCAAAAGCCTCAACAAGGTGCTGAATCCCTATTCCGAATACGAGGCTTATAGGGAACTGTTTCTCAGCCCTCAATTGGAAATCATCATTTCCAACACCACCGAAGCCGGTATCCGCTACGAAGAAGGCGACGATTTGAGCGCGCTGCCGCCGAAATCCTATCCGGCAAAGATGACTGCCCTGCTGCATCAACGTTTTCAAAAATTCGAGGGCGCTGCCAACAAAGGTTTGCTCATTATTTGCTGCGAACTGATTGAAGACAACGGCTCCACGCTTCGCGAATATGTCTTGAAACACGCGGCATACAACCATCTGGGCGATGATTTTATTGCCTGGGTGAAAACATCTTGTCATTTTTATGACACGCTGGTCGACCGCATTGTGCCGGGATTTCCACGCGAAACCATCAACGACATCAAGGCAGAAATCGGTTTTGACGACAATCTGGTGGTGAAAGGCGAGTATTTTCACGTTTGGGCGATTGGCGGCGATTCGATTATCAAAGAAAAACTGCCATTAGACAAAGCCGGATTGAACGTCCTGTTTATGGACGACATCAAACCGTTCAGAGCCAAGAAAGTACGGATATTGAACGGCTCGCACACGGCGATGGTTCAGATTGCCTTGCAATTGGGCTGCGAAACGGTGATGGATGCCTCTAAAATGCCTTTGGTCGAAAAATTTATCAACAGAATGGTGGACGAAGAGGTGCTTCCCGCGATTAACGAGGCTCCGGAAGAATTGAAGAAATTCGCCGCTAAAATCTTGGAACGTTTCTACAATCCGTTCATCAAGCATTATTTGAAAGATATATCCCTAAATTCGATTTCAAAATGGGAAGCCCGCAATTTCCCGACTTTGAAAGACAATGCCGTAACTTTGAACAGGGAGGCGAAACTTACAACATTTTCTTTTGCCGCCCTCTTGGTGCTCTACAGCGGACAGTCGGAAGTGGCTTTCACGCCCAACGACACCCCCGAATTTGTGGAATTTATCCAACGCACATTCAACAAGAGCGACATCGAAGGCTGGGTAAAGGGCATCATCGGCAACAAAAAATTGTGGACAGTCGATTTAAGTGCCGTCCAAAATTTTGCAGAAAATGCCTCGAAATATGCAAAACTTATCCTTGAAAAAGGGATGAAAAACGCATTACAAGAAATCGTGTAATAAGTTATGAGCAATTTCTTTCAAATCAATCCCGCAGACAACGTCCAAATCAATTTGGAAGACGGTCACAAATATGCCCTGAAACTCATCCGTGCAGGGGAAAACGTCATTAAATACGGCTTCCCAATCGGTCACGCATTGACGGATATTCAAGCCGGCGAACACGTTCACGTGCATAACCTGAAAACCAACTTGCGCGACGACCTGCAATATGCTTACAATCCGCAAAAAAGCACCCTGAATATTCCGCCAAGCAACCTGAAAATCAAGGGCTATTTGCGCTCCAACGGCGATATGGGCATCCGCAACGAACTGTGGATAGTGCCAACGGTGGGCTGTGTGAACGGTCAAGCGCAAGCCATCGTCAATCGCGTGAAAGCCGAATTGGACGTTGCGCATTTAGATGATGTGCGCGTTTATACCCACAATTACGGCTGTTCGCAGTTGGGCGACGACCACCTCAACACGCAAAAAGCCCTGGCGGCTTTAGCCAAACATCCCAACGCCGGAGGCGTGCTGGTGCTAAGTTTGGGTTGCGAAAACAACCAACAAGCCGATTTCAAAAAAGTGATGGGCAAATGGGACGAACATCGTGTCCGCTTTCTCATCGCCCAAGACGTAGAAGATGAGATTGAAACCGGCTTTCAACTGATGAAAGAACTTGTCGAATACACGCGCCACGACAAACGCGAATTGCCGCCGCTCTCGTTGCTGAAAGTGGGCTTGAAATGCGGCGGCAGCGACGGCTTTTCCGGCATCACAGCCAACCCGTTGGTAGGCAGATTTTCCGACTGGCTGATAGCACAGGGCGGAACAGCGGTGCTGACGGAAGTTCCCGAAATGTTCGGCGCCGAAACAATTCTGATGAACCGCGCCAAAGACAAAGCCGTGTTCGACAAAACAGTGAGCCTAATCAACAATTTCAAAGCCTATTTCAGAAAATACGACCAACCGATTTACGAAAATCCCTCGCCCGGAAACAAAGCCGGCGGCATCACAACCTTGGAAGACAAGTCGTTGGGCTGCACCCAAAAAGGCGGCTCGGCAGAAGTCGTTGATGTGTTGGAATATGCCGAACCCATCCGACAGACCGGCTTGAATCTACTGAATGCCCCCGGAAATGATTTGGTAGCCGCCTCAGCATTGGCACTCTCCGGCTGCCAAATCGTCCTGTTCACCACAGGACGCGGCACGCCATTCGGCAGTTTCGTGCCCACAATGAAAATAGCCACCAATTCGCGGCTATACAATTTCAAACAAAATTGGATAGATTTCAACGCAGGCACCCTGCTGGAAGGCAAAACGATGGACGAACTTTTAGCCCAATTCATCGATTTTGTGCTCGAAGCAGTCAATGGAAAGTTTGTAAAACACGAAGAAACCGGATTTAAAGACCTCGCCATTTTTAAATCCGGCGTGACGCTATAAATAGGTTAATTCTTTTTTTTGAGGTGTTGTAAAGACGCGCCACGCCACGTCTCTACAAGCCACATCGCCTCCCAACCATTTGTTTGAAAACGGTTAAATTGTGTTAATTCCCAAAAACGGATAGTTGAAAACCCAAGCCCGACTGTATATTGTGTGATAGCATAAATTTCACTAACTTAATCACAAATTATCATGAAAAAAACCATTCCACCGGGAGAAAACCGTTTCTTTTTGAGACGTGTACCGTTTCTAATCGTTTTGCTGCTCTTTTCGGCAAATGTGTTTTCACAGATTTCGGTTGATGTGAAAAACAAACCTGTGAAAGAAATCTTGAAAGAAATTGAACGCAGTAGCAGTTTTAGTTTCTTTTACAGTGAAGATTTGAAGGATTTGGACAAAACAGCGTCCATCCAAGTGTCCAATGCGTCATTGGACGAAACATTAAGTCTGCTTTTGAAAGGCACTAACATTGCTTTCAAAAAGCAAAATGACGATATTGTGTTGTTGATTCCAAAAGAAACGGCGCAGGCAGGCAGCACAAAAACTGTTAGCGGTGTTGTGAAAGACGCGAACGGCGAAACACTTATCGGCGCAAGTGTAATACTCAAAGGCACTTCTACGGGAGTGGCTACCGGTATGGATGGAAATTTTGAACTGACAGTTCCGGACGACGGTACATTGGTTGTTTCCTATATGGGTTACAATACGGTTGAAGTGCCGGTTGGTGGAAAATCGGATTTTCAAATATCGTTGAAAGAAGATAATCAGATGTTGGACGAAGTGGTGGTGGTTGGGTATGGCACCGTGAGGCGGCGCGACTTGACCGGCTCTGTGTCGCAAATCAATGCCGATAAAATTGAGCGGGTGGCTGCCACCAATGTTATGCAAGCCATTCAGGGGCGGTTGCCGGGCTTGTCTGTTACACAAACCTCCGGTCGCCCGGGCGCAAGCAGCGATATTTTGATTCACGGCGTGCAATCCATCAACGGCACCAATGCGCCTATTTTTGTGATTGACGGCTCCATCGCCGAAAATGCCGATAATATCAATCCGCAGGATATAGAAACGTTTACGGTGCTCAAAGATGCTTCGGCAGTTGCCATTTATGGTTCGAGGGCAGCCAATGGCGTTATTGTTATCAACACCAAGCGTGGAAATAACGGAAAGGCGCCCACCATTACCTTCAAAACCGAGCAGAGCGTTCAAAACGAAGGTAACTTGAAGTTAGGATTTCTCAACGCCAAGCAGTGGCTCGAATTGGCTACTGAGGCATACGAAAATGGCGGCTCAAACGTTCCCTGGACCGATGCCGATTTAGCCCAAGTGGCGGGCGTGGATGTATGCTGGCCCGATGCAATGAAACGGACAGGTTTTTTGACCAACAACAACATTTCGGTTGCCGGCGGCAACCAAAAGTCCAACTATTTTATTTCTCTCAACTATTTGTATAACAAAGGCATCATCAAAGACCAAGATTACCAGCGCATCAACCTGCGGCTCAACAGCGACCACATTATCCGCGACAGGATAAAATTCGGGCATTCGGTCAACATCTACTCTGCCGGTCAAACCACCCAGCGCGATGCCGACGGACGCGACACTTACCACGCCGCATTTCGCGAAACGCCGCTCAACAGGATGTATGATGACAATGGCAATGTGGCACCCTACGTTGGTCAGGCATTTCAAAGTAGAACCAACAGCCCCACTTGGATGTTGGAAAACTCGGAGGTAAAAGACCGCAGCAAGGGCGTTGACGGCAACTTGTATCTGTCCGTAGATATTTTGGATGGATTAAAGGCAACTGCCAGAGGCAGCGTGGGTTGGAACAACTATTACACCACCAACTTTCTTGGCGCTATGGATTCCAAATTAGGTATGGAAGGCGGCAATCAAAATCAAGTTACCAAAACAAACAACGAAACGCTGCATTGGATAGGCGACTTCTTGTTGGATTACAACAAAACATTTGGCAACCATTCGGTGAATGCGCTCTTGGGCTATTCGCTCGAAGAGCAAACGTATGAAAATTTGCAGGGCGTGCGCAAAGGTACGCCAAGCAACGACATTCGCTATCTGGCGGCGGGCGACCCAAGCACTGCCACCAACAACAACGAGTATGAAGAATGGGCTTTCCTGTCGGTATTTGGTCGCGTGGGTTATTCCTACAAAGACAAATACATACTCTCAGGCACGCTTCGCCGCGATGGGACTTCCCGCTTGGTGGGACAAAAATACGGTGTGTTTCCATCCGTTTCGGCTGCGTGGCGAATAAGAGAAGAAGCGTTTATGCAGCAAGTGGGCTGGCTCAACGAACTAAAGTTGAGAGGCAGTTGGGGCATTGTGGGCAATGTGCTGGCAATTGACCCCTACGGCACGGCTACCAATTTGACCCAGCGCAATGCAATATGGAATCAAAAAGTGTCGATGGGTTACTCCGCAGCCAATGCCGTCAACACCAACCTCAAATGGGAAAGCACCACCAAAAAGAACATCGGCTTGGATGTTACGGTGCTCAAAAACAGCCTGTATTTGGTGAGCGATTTTTACGTCGAAGACACTTATGATTTGCTGTTCAGACAACCTATCCCCTACTCGGTGGGCGTAACCGACAATCCGTATGACAATATAGGACACATTCGCAACACCGGTATTGACTTGGAACTGGGCTATCGCAAAAAGATAGGCGACTGGTCGTATGATGTGAGCGTCAACCTGTCGCACGTCAACAACAAAGTGATTGACCTCAAAGGGCTGTCGTTGATTACCGACAATGGCGGCACCGGCAACGGCGATGGCAACGCCTACGGCATTACCACCATTACGCAAGAGGGCTATCCGGTGGGCAGTTACTTTGGCTATCAAACCAATGGACTGTTTCGCCAGCCGACAGATTTGGACAATCCAAAATTTAACGGCGCTGACATTGGCGACGTATGGTATGTGGACGTTAATGGCACCGATGCCGACGGCAAACTGACAGGACAGCCCGACGGAAAAATAGATGCTGCCGACCGTGTGGTGTTTGGCAAAATGCGCCCTGACTTCTCTTATGGCATTTCCGGTCAGGTGGGCTACAAAGAGTTTACCTTGCAGGTGCAACTGCAAGGCATTCAGGGCATCGACCGATATATGCGCGTGGGTCAGGCTTGGGCTACCGATATGTTTGGCGGCGAAGCCAATATGGAAGCCGACTACATCCTCGACCGCTACCACGCCGACAAAAATCCCAACGGCAAATATCCCATACTCAAACGTGGAGGGCAGGGAAACAACGCTGCATTTTCCGATTTTTGGTTGGTGGACGGCTCCTATCTGAGCATTCGCAATGTCAACTTGAACTACAGGTGCCCCGACAACATCAGCGGCAAAATCGGCATCAGCGACCTCAACGTCTATGTTAGCGTGCAAAACCTGTACACCTTTGGCAATCCATACGCCGAGATAGGCAACATAGTGAATGTTCCTATCCCCAGAACTTGGACATTTGGATTGAGATTTTCATTGTAATAAATTAACTTTAAAATAATAATAAGATGAAAACACTATTATCAATAAAAGCAATAACGACCTCGTTGTTATTGGGCGGAGTAGGTATTTTCTCCGCGTGCTCGGACGAGTTTTTGAACCGTACCCCGCAGGACGCCCCCGGTGCCGACAACTTTCTTACCGATGAAACATCGGCAAAGCAACTTGTTATCGCGGCATACAACCCTTGGTTAGAACAAATGGATATGTACGGCAAACGCTTTGTTACTGCCTGCGATGCCTTGACGGACGATAGCGGTATCCGCAATAACGACGAAGCGGCTACTTGGACTTTCTTACCTACGAGCGGCTATCCAAGACAGTGGTGGCAGTATGCCTACCAGAGTGTTACGGCAGCCAACTATGCGATAGAGCAAATTCCCCATTTGAAGGAACTGGGATTGACGGATGCTCAAATAGACCCCTATATTGCCGAGGCGCGGTTTATGCGCGGGTTTGACTATCTGTTTTTGACAACATTCTATGGCGATGTGCCGCTCATTACCAAACCGCTGACGTCGTTTGCAGAATATTCTCAGCCGAGGGTGGCTGTAGCAGACGTTTTTGTGCAAATCATCAGCGATTTCACTTTTGCCAAAGACCATCTGAGCGCCACCAACGACAAAAGCGGAACACCCACACAGGCAACCGCAGCGGCTTATTTGGCAAAGGCTCTTTTGTACAAAAAAGACTATCCTGCCGCCGAAACAGCAGCCCGTGAGGCAATCGCGTTGGCAGAAGCAGCCGGCTACGCACTTGTTGACGATTATGAGTCCATCTTTACCCTGGCAAATGAAGGCAATCCGGAACTGTTATTCTATTTTGAATTTGAAGCCAATAAGTCGATAAGCGGTGGGCAGGATGGAAATGTTTGGATTGTTGAACGAATGATGCGCAATCTTCCCACTCCACTTAGACACATTCTTGGGGTGGCTGACGGTTGGGGCTATGCGATGCCAACAAGAGATTTGTATGACGAATACGAAGCCGACGACCCGCGCAGAGGTGCTACCCTCTATGCCCCCGGCGATGTTTATGGCATCTATCGTGAAGGCGCCCCCTACACACACAAGTATAATACATACGTTGGCAACGTTTTGACTCCGGATTCTGTAACCTACCAAGTAGGTGATACGGTAAAATACGACTTGGCATTTACCTCGCCCACAACAGGGCTGAGTTGTAAAAAGTTGACCGACAATTTGGCGGTATTGTCAAATCCGCGACTTTCGGGCGTGGATGTTCCGCTGCTGCGTATGGCAGACCTCTACTTGTTTTTGGCAGAAGCCTTGGCAGAACAGAACAAAAGCGAAGCCCTTGATTGGGTCAATAAAGTTCGCGCACGCACATCCGTTAATCTGCCTGCACGAACAGTGAGCGATGGCAAAAAAGGCGATGCCTCATTGCGGGACATCGTGCGGCACGAACGCCGTGTGGAATTGGCAACAGAAGGGCACCGCGCTTTTGACTTGTTACGCTGGGATGCTTTAAAAGAAGTCTTTGGCAACGGTGGTGAGGAAAAAGTGAAGTTGCACTTTTACTCAGACGTGAAAGGTGGCTCTGCCGATGGTGAGGATGGGCGGTTTAAGCGAGCCATAGGCTTGTCAAGATTCCCAACCAACCACATCCTTCTCCCCATTCCGCAGTACGAAATGGACAACAATACTGCGATTACGAGTAATAATCCGGGGTATTAACCGTTTTAAGAAACAAGAGAGTGTGCCTTTTGAGGCACACTCTCTTTGTTATAGAATAAATGATTAACTTTGTAGTCTAAATCTAAAAAAATGAAAAAAATAGTTATCATTGCAGCGTTGATGATTTTTGCAACCCATCTCTCGGCGCAAATAGTATCTGCCGACAAAGGGATAAAACCCGTGTCCGACAAGTCGCTTATCGTTTCATTAAACGGAAATTGGAAGTTCCAATTTATACCCAATGCCGATTGGAGCAAGTATAAAGACTTCTTTCTGGAGGGTTACAACGACAGCCAATGGGGCACGATTCCGGTGCCCGGCAACTGGGATGCCTTGGGTTATACGCTCCCCAAATATGCCCATCCGGACGATTTGACCGGACTGTATCGCACCACATTCAGCGTTCCCGACAATTGGAAAAACCAGCACCTGATATTGAAGTTCGACGGCGTGCTTCGCGGCTATGAATTGTGGGTCAACGGACAATATGTTGGGAAATGGGAATCGGCTTACAACAGTTGCCAATTCGATGTAACCGAGTTTTTGACAGGCAAAGAAAACCGTTTGGCAGTGAGGGTATATACTCGTTTCAAAGGTTTTGATTTTGATGGGAATGACGATTGGGGGCAGGTCGGAATTACAGGAGATGTAACGATGTTTCCGGTGCCCGACACGCATGTAAAAGACCTTACCATCACCACCCGATTGGCGGAACAAAACGCAACAGTGGGATTGGATTTTGAGGTGGGCAATTTCTCGAAATCGGCAACACAAGCCCTCCAAATCAAAGGGAAAATCGTGTCCCCGAACGGAAAAACTGCTGCAGAATTTACACTTCCCATTGCGCCGAATGCAGCAGTGCATAAAGAAATTGCTGTCAAACAGGCGCAACTTTGGAATGCCGAAACGCCGCATCTCTACTTGTTACGGTTTCAACTGATGGATGGCAAAAAGGTGTTACAATCATTTTCCGAAAACTTTGGCATCCGCGAAGTGAGCATCGAAAAGGATGTCTTGAAGTTGAACGGCGTTGCCCTCAAATTGCGGGGTGTAACCCTTCACGCAACAGACCCCTTTCACGGCAAAGTCATCAGCGAAGAACTGAATTTGGCGGATATGAAGTTGATGAAAGCGGCAAGCATCAATTTCATTCGCACCTCGCACTATCCCCGCGAGCCTCGCTTCTACGAACTGTGCGACTCGCTTGGCTTTTACGTGATGAGCGAAGTGCCGTTCGGCTTTGGCGACCATCAATTGTTTGATACTTCCTTTCAAGACATCCTGCTGACCCGCGCTGAGGCTACCGTGCAACGCGACAAAAACCATACGTCCATCCTGTTTTGGAGTATCGGCAACGAAAATCCGCTTACCCCCATTGCCGAAGAAACAGGCAAGTATGTGAAGCGGAAAGATGCCACGCGACCGATATGTTATCCGATGGTGCACGACTATTTTTTGAGCCTCAAATACAATATCCCCGACTTTGTGGATATTTATGCGCCCCATTATCCGCCCGTAGAAACGCTCAAATACTATGCTGCAACGGCAACTAAGCCGGTAATTCTCACCGAATATTGCCATTCGTTGGGGCAATCGCTCGAAGAACACCGCGAATTATGGGAACTCGTAGAGGCAAACAAAAACCTCGCCGGAGGCAATGTGTGGGAATGGGTTGACCAAGGTATGATTAAGAAAGGCAGGAAAACAAACATCTTCAAACAAACCGAAGACCTGTGGCTCAACGATTCCACCGCCATCATTATGGACGGCAATTCGGGCGCAGACGGCATTGTTTATGCCAATCGCGTGCCGCTGACCAATTATTATGAAGTCAGGAAAAACTATGCGCAGGTGCAGATATTGGATAATGAAATAAACTTATCCAAAGGCAAACATCAAATTCCTGTTCATTTTAATAACCGGTTTGATTTCATCAATCTGCAAGGCAATATAGAGTGTAATTGGTACCTCACAGCCGACAAAGACACCGTAAGCAAAGGCACTTTCAGCCCCGCCTGCGCGCCGCACAAACAATGCGAGCAACAAATCACCATCCATCTGAACCAAGACCCGTCCGAAAAAATTTATTTGGTACATTTTGACGTGAAAACCAAAGAAGGGCTGAGTATCAATCAACAAACGATAAGAATCCTGCCCGCAACAGGTAAAATAAATTTCAATCAACGTTTAACTGCCGAGCAAAATACTTATGGTCGCATCCAAGAATTTATTCAACAAGCACCCTTGATGCGTGTCGGGCGAAAAACATCTATGTCGGAAGATGCAAGAATACCAAGCAAAGTAATCAAAAACTATTTAATGACGCCAACGGTTTCAAACGGAAACCACTATTTATTTGAAAATGAAGACATTGCAGTAAGCGGCAAAATCAATTACAGCGTGACCAAGCAAGAGGGCATCAAAGTGGATTTTAACCTCCAACCTGCACCTTCCGACAAGATATTGTTAGAAGCAGGCATCGCAGTGCTGCTGGATAAATCCATCACAAAAGTGCAATGGCTCGGCAACGGTCCTTATTCATCTTATCCGGGCAAAGCCAATGCCAACAACTACGGCATCCACGCATTGGCACAAGAAGACATCTACTTTGAAGGCAACCGAATGGGCATCGATTTAGTGTTGTGCACCAACGACAGCGGCGACGGCGTGTTGTTGGCTTGCGACAACGGCAACGTAAATTTTGAACGCACCGACCAAGGCATTGTGCTGTCTTTTAACTCGCTTGTGTCGGGGCTTGGCGGAAAATTGCGCCCCACCTCATTTCCTGTCTATGCCAACGAAATAGACAGCATCGCAGGCAGTTTTTCGCTCTATTACGTGGACGGCAAAAATTGGCAACCGCTGCTCAAAGATATTTTTGTGCCGCCGAATAAAATAAAAAAAGCATACACACCGTTTATTTCTGTGTATGACACTTATTTGAAAAGATTTGTTGAGATATAATGAAAATAGAGTTTCAAAAAAACATTATCTTTGTATCGTCCAAAAAATGAATAGGCTGATAAGGACGTGTTGTAAACAATCGCAAATCAACAAATTACAATCATAATGGAGAAAAATCCCATACTGCTTAGTTACAAAACAGAATTGCTCTATATTAGCATTTGGGTGGTACTGACGCTTGCGCAAATCATTATTACCTCACACTATTTTTCGCTGTCTGCCGAATATCTGATAGTGGACAAAATTATTTTTAATACTTGTTTTGCCGTATTTTTGTTGCCCGTTTGGTACCCTGTGCGCTACAACCGATGGGAGCGCAAAGCGTGGTGGGTTCACGTATTTGCGCACTTGTGCATATTTGCAGTTTATATCATTGCGAGTTTGCTCGTGGGCTACACCCTAATGTGGTTCTACGCCGGCAGCCATAGCGACTATATGTTTCATTTGCATCATTCGGTCTGGCATCGGTTCATTGCAGGTATGTTGTTTTATCTCATCACCGTGCTGGTTTACTACTTGTACATCTACATCAAACAATTGAACATCAAGGTAGCCAACGAAATCCGCCTCAACCAACTCATCAAAGACCACGAACTCAATTTATTGAAATCGCAAATCAATCCGCATTTTTTGTTCAACTCGCTCAATTCGCTCAACGCATTGATAATACAAAATCCCGAGCAGTCGCAAAAAATGTTGGTGGCATTGTCGGAATACTTGCGCTATGCCGTATTGGCCAACAACAACGCCTATTCTACGCTGCAAAGCGAACTGCACAATGTGAAGCGTTACTTAGCCATAGAGCAGTTGCGTTTTGGCAACAAACTCACCTACACTTTTGACATTGACCCTGCTACGGATGCTGTCAAAATACCTTCGATGCTGCTGCAGCCCTTGTTTGAAAACGCTGTGAAGCACGGTGTTTACGAGAGTTTGCAGCAAGTGAGCATTCACGTTGCCACCGCTTGTAGCAGCGACCGCTACGTTACATTGACCATAGACAATGAATATGATGCCAACAACATTGCGCCCAAAAAAGGCTCCGGCACAGGCTTGGCAAACATTCGCGCACGCCTACAACTCTCGTATGGCGACAAAGCCTCGTTGCAAACCAAAATAGAAAATGGCAAATTTGTAGCCACACTCAAAATTCCAATAAAACACAGTAGCAAAAATTGATTTGAATTTTTTATGACCATCTGTTACCAAAAATAAAATGCAAAACATAATTTTTTACAACAACACGCTGCCAACGTGGATAATAGCGCTATCCTTTGTTGCAGGTACTTTTGCGGTGGGCAAACTGATACTGTTTTTGAACCGAAAAGTATTGCACAAATGGGTGTCAAAAACCGCAACGCAGTACGATGATGTAGCCATCAAGGTTATCAATATGCCCTTGATGTGCCTCATTATTCTAATAGGAATTGGGTTGGGCATCAAGCAGTTGCAATTTGACTCTGCGCTCGAAATCACTTTGCACAATGCGCTGTATCTGTTGGTGGTACTCAATGTGGCGTGGTTGCTATCCAACCTGAGCAAGGCTTTGATAACAGAATATCTGCGATGCAAAAGCAAAAGTGAAGGCAGCACATTGGATAAATTTTGGGGACGAAGTTTCAAAAATATCATCAACATTATCATTTGGTTGGTGGCTCTGTTGATGGTGCTCAAGCGTTGCGGAATAGACATTCGCACCATTGTTGCAGGCTTGGGCATTGGCGGCATCGCGGTGGCATTGGCGGCACAAGATACGCTCAAAAATATCTTTGGCGGCATCACGCTGGTGTTTGACCGTCCGTTCAAATTAGGCGATTTTATCAAGGTGGGCAACTACAGCGGAAACGTGGAACACATTGGCTTGCGCAGCACCCGCATCATCACCCTGCAAAAACGTTTGCTCACTATTCCCAACTCCAACCTGACCGATGCTGCTATCGAAAATTTTTCAAAAGAGCCTACGCGAAGAATCGCGCTCAACATCGGTGTGAGTTACCGCACCTCGCCGCAAAAAATGCGCGAAGCCTTGCAAATCCTGCAAAATATGCACCAGCACATCAAAGGCATAACCCACGAAATCAACGCTACTTTTGTCGATTTTGGTAAATGGCAATTGGTCATTACACTCATTTATTACATCAACAAAAAAAAGTTTGCAGATATTTGCGCCGTGCAAACCGAAGTAAATTTATTTATTTTGCAGGCTTTTAACGAGGCAGGTTTAGAAATGAATTTCCCGCCTCTGGTGTCGGTGGCAGAGGCAGATTAATTCATCAAAATAATTAGCGCGAGACAGAGCCTCATGTTAACGAGAATGGGAAAATTTTCAAACAAAAACTACGAAGCGTTTTTTTGCTAAAATCGTTAATTTGCGGAGAAAAACCAGTATTTTCTCCGCATTTTTGCGGAGAATAATTTGTGTAATCTCCGCATTTTTTGCGTAAAATACCTTGTATATTCTCCGCAAATGTTGTATCTTTGCACTTTTAAGATGAAAGTGATATGGCAAAATACATTTATCAGCATAAAAACTGGACTGATTTTACTTGGAATGACAAGAAAATAAGTGTTTTACTTGCACAAGTTCGTAATCTGCAAGGACGACTTTTGGGCAAAATGATGTCTCTCGGTTTCGGCTATCAAACAGAGGCGACACTTGAAAATATTACGCTTGACATTATAAAATCGTCGGAAATTGAAGGCGAAAAATTGAATACACAACAAGTCCGTTCTTCCATTGCTCGCCGTTTGGGACTTGATGTTGCAGGGCTTGTAAATTCTGCGAGAAACATTGACGGAATAGTAGAAATGATGCTTGATGCAACGCAACGCTACGAAAATACATTAACCGAGGAACGGCTTTTTGGTTGGCACAACGCCTTGTTTCCAAGTGGTTACAGCGGTGCCTACAAAATTGACGTTGCTTGTTACAGAAAAGGCGAAATGCAAGTTGTTTCCGGTGCTTTGGGGCAAGAAAAGATACATTACGAAGCAGTAACAGCAGATAATGTTAAACCTGAAATGGATATTTTTTTGAATTGGCTCAATACCGACAACAAGCAAGACAGCGTGATTAAAACCGCAATAGCGCATTTGTGGTTTGTTACAATTCATCCGTTTGATGACGGCAACGGACGTATTGCTCGTGCTATTTGCGATATGTTACTTGCTCGTAGCGATGAGAGCAAACAAAGGTTTTACAGTATGTCGGCACAAATCAACAAAGAACGCAAAAAATATTACGATGCTATTGAAAAAGTGCAACACCGAACCGAAGACAGCGACATTACTGTTTGGCTTGAATGGTTTTTGAACTGTTTGAAAAATGCTTTAATGGCTTCCGAAAAGATATTGCGGAGCGTTTTACATAAAGCAAATTTTTGGACAAATAACGCTAAACTTTCTTTCAACGAACGGCAAAAGAAAATGCTCAACAAACTTCTTGACGGAGATTTTCGAGGAAAGTTGCAATCGTCAAAATGGGCAAAAATCTGTAAATGTTCGCAAGACACAGCAACCCGCGACATAAAAGACCTGATAGAAAAAGGTATTTTACGACAAGAAGAAGGTGGAGGACGAAATACGAATTACGAACTGACATAAGCACCTAACGAGCAGTTTGGCGCAATGGCGGAATAACCGAAAGCCGTGCAAAGTGCGAAGATAATTTTTGAATATCTTGTTTGCGAAATAAAAATATAAAATTTGTTTGCGAAAGTTGTCGAAAAATGAGTACTTTTGCAGACAAATTATTTTATTATGACTAATGATACACTGTATAAAATAAAAGATTGGGTTGACGACTTGCAAAAACGAGGTCGTATAACTTTCTCTTTTCAAGAAGTTAAAAAACGCTTTCCTAAAATACAGGAAAGTGGAGTGAAAAGTGCATTAAATCGGTTGGTAGTAAAGACAGAGATAATGCCTGTTTTGAAGGGATTTTATGCTGTTATTCCAATTGGCTATGCTCTGCGAGGTATGATACCGCCCGAACTTTACATTAACGATTTAATGAAATATCTTAACCGTGATTATTATATTTCGTTACTCAATGCAGGTGTTTTTTATGGTGCAGCGCACCAAAAACCTCAAGTATTTTCGGTTATTACAACCTTTCCACCATTACGAGATACAATCAAAAAAGGGAGCAAAATTGCTTTTATTTCCACACGCAAAACTATTCCGCAAACGTGGCTCAAACCATTCCGAACAGAAAATGGCGACATTTTGGTTTCAAGTCCGGAACTTACTTCTGTCGATTTAATCACCTTTCAAAAAGAAATTGGAGGTTTAAATCGCGCTTGTACAGTTTTGTACGAATTGGCAGAATCAATAAATTATGGTAAATTAGATAAATTGTTTTTTGAATATGTGCCGACAGCAACCATTCAACGACTTGGATATTTATTAGAAAACGAATTAGAACAAGAAAAATTAGCCGAAGTGTTATTTGAAAAATCACAAAAATTTGGTTTGAAATTCACTAAAATCCCATTAAAATACAGTAAATTAACCGAAAATTGTGAAACAAACGCTAAATGGAAAATAATTATCAACGAAACAATCGAAATTGACGACCTATGATACCCCAACCGGCAATAAAACAATGGCAAGAGCATTTTCCTTGGAAAAATGACTATCAAATTGAACAAGACCTCATAATTTGCCGTGCATTGTGCGAATTGTACAATGACGATTATTTATCAGAACATTTGGCTTTTCGTGGCGGTACGACTTTGAACAAAATTTATCTCAATCCACAGCCACGCTATTCGGAAGATATTGATTTAGTGCAAATTAAAGCAGAACCAATAAAAGAAACAATGGATAAAATTCGTAATGTACTGTCGTTTCTTGGCAAACCTGTTGTAAAGCAAAAAGCACATAATAACACGTTGATAATCCGCCAACGCAAAAAGAATACCTGTTGAATATGGAACTCAAACTGCAAGACGATGAATTTTTGGGCGACACCGAAATGCTTTTACGCCCCGACGAAAACTACAATCCACAAGAGGCCTGGGAGTTAGTGAAAAAAGAACTGATTGAAAAATTGTGAAAACGAGCCTCGCATAACGTGTTGGCGGCTTTATGCTGTGCTTGCTTTCACTAATGTTTGTGCGGGCGATAAAATTGCAAATTTGCACTAATGTTTCTGCGGGCTACGGCAAGCATAGCAAAAAACCGCTCGTTATAGGCTGCCCAAATTACTTATCGTGTTGATTTTCTGTTTTTTAAAGAGATTGTTTTGTTAGATTGAGCCAATTATGAGCCAATTGAGCCAATTATGAGCCAATTATTTTAAGTTGCTAATTCATAGATACTTCCTGCACCAAATCCTGTATTTTTTAGAATTTTATAGGTGTCGGTCAGTTCCGACAAATCGCGTGTGGCGGTTGGCTTTGCAACTGAATTAATTGTCTGATACTCACTATTTGTAATTTTGCCTTTCTCTTTCACATACAACACCGCTTTTATCTGCCTTTCGTTCAGTCCTAATTTTTGCAGTTGTTCTTCCGTAAATCTGTCTTTAAAAAGTTTGACCATAAAACCGCCCATATCTTCTTCGAGGGTAGGCGTTGGCAATCCTGCCGCTTTACAGGAATCTACAATCTTCATAATACCGCTGCCCCACGAATCTATGTAACCGCCAAGAAAACAAGCCCCTGCGAGTATAGGATTGCGAGGAAATGAAGAATGCGATTTTGAGAGTTGGTCAAGAGTAATGCCGACAGGTAACGTGCCGTGATTCCAAAGTTGGAGTTTGTTGTCATATACGCGAAGTTGCGTTGGCGCACCCATATAATTGCGGTGTATCAGGGCGTTAAGTAACATCTCGCGCAATGCAGGCACAGGATATTCGAGCGTTTCAACGCGATTCATACCTACAAAAGAAATGTTTTTGATTAGAAATTTGTAATCAAGCGTGCGCAAAACTTTATCCAACACCTGAATAATATTACCGTCCTCTACTTCTTGGAAACGAATGGTAAAATCATCGTCTTCAAATTTGCCGATTTTTACAAAGGTATTCGGGTAAAACCTGCCGGGATCTTTACCAAAAAGAACGATTGCGGCGCGTTTGAGTTTACCGTTTTTGGTTAAACGCAATTTGTCTAACAGTTCGGGTGTGGTAAGTCCGTCAATGTCGGGCAAACGACCTGCTTCTTCGGCTTTTCGCAGATACTTTTTGATTGTTGCCTCGTCAATATCGTCAAATGTTGCATCTTCTTCAACCACATTATCCCAAGTTTGACCTGCTTTTTTCAACAAAAATTCATTCAACGCTGCGCCTGTAAGTTCGTGTTTCACGCTACCGCTGCGATAAAAATACCTGCCACGAATGGAAATGGGAACGGAATAGGGTTGCACAACGATTTCAATGTAGGTTTTACCGTCTTCGTCTAACAAATTTACTTCGGCGGTAATGCCCATTGAATTACGGATTTTGTTCGGAATTTTTCCCGAAAGTTCGTGGCTGTTCGCTAATCCGATAACTTTACCATCGTTGTTTTTGCCGATATAGATTTTGCCGCCCTGCGCATTAGCAAAGCCGCAAATCCAATCGAGGTAATCGTCGTGCCAACTGCTTTTGTATTCTATGTTTTGAGATTCGGACATAATTATAAACTTCACATTACTACAACTCTTTAATTCTACTATTTTCTATTATTTTATCAATTTTTTCAACTTTGCGAACTCCTTTTGAAGTTATTTTTACAAAATCTCTATTAAATTTTTTGCTGACTTCAATATCTATTTCTAATAATCCATCAGAAACCATTGTATCAACAGTTTTAGATATAGAAGATATTGCAAAATCCAAAGTTGAAGACAATTTTTCATAAGACGCAGAGTTTTGTAATGTCTTTAATAAGTTCAAAATCATATATTCAAGAAATGATATTCTTATTTTTTCTTTATCTTCTCTTTCTTTGAATTGTTGTTTGATGTCTTCAAATTTAGGAGTTACTATACATTTTGACATTTTGTTATTTTCTAAACATTTAGGGCAATTCATTGAGAAACGCTTAAATTCTTCAAATTGAGAATATTGAAATTCGTGTCCTTGTGTACATCTAATAACTTGTGTTGAATTAAAATAATCCATTATTAAACTATTAAAATTAAATAATGGTGGAAGTGTGTGACTATTTGATTTTGCTACACGAGGCTTACCGTAAAGCAAATTGAATCTTTTACATAATCCTAAATCAAGACAATAAATAGTGGAGAATATGTTTTTATCATCTTTTACTTTGTTATATGTGGAAATAAAACCATTTAATTCTAAATTATCCAGCAGATACACAAGGTCTTCACTAACAAAAAAATGACTGGTATCTTTATCCTTATTTTTTTGTAGAAACAAATATTCTTTACTTTTAATTTGCTGTTTTATAATCTCATTCAATAATTCATACTGGTGGTCATTGGTTATTTTATCGTCAAATGGCTTACAAACAAACTCATTCACTAAAAAATATTTTTCAACAACATCGGTATAATAGCGTAATGTTGCATTTTCAATAGCAGCTAGCCCTATTTTTGTGTTATGAATTAAGCAAGATTCATAGCAATATGAAAGAATAAATCCCATTTTGCGTGGAATATTCATTGTGGAAATAAACAATATTTCATACAATTTTTGAGGTGTAATTTCAAATAAGTCTTCCCAACTGTTATTGGGAAAATAAACTTTAAATCTATTGCGCAAAAGTCTTTCTGTGTAATCCAAAGCTAACATTTCCATCTTTGAAATATCAGTAACCCCCATTTTTTTTTCAATATTAGAAAAAGCATCAAAAAAGTCCAAAGATAATTCATCTATTTTTGCGTTATCTAATTTGCCATAATAAAACCGTTTTGGATAAGTTGCAATCTTGAATTTAACAAAATCTTCACTTAAATTATTGACAGGTGCGATAAACCAATCCATAAAAAGCGTTTGCTCATACTTGCCTATTTCCGAAAAATCGTCTAAATAAATAAATAATGTTTTTATTTTTAATATATCTCTGATTTTTATTATGTTGTCAATAAAACATTTTTTGATATTAAGAAATGTTATCAATGTATTGTCAAATTCTTTCTTAATGGATTTTTCAACAATTTCTCCTGTGGCTATAGTTCCGCTTATTCCTTTTTCTGTACTTACTTCAATCCCCGCAGTATCTTTATTTCCCATTTTTGAAGAAATAGAATTTTTGAAACTCGTTATTAATGTAGAATCTAATTTTTCAAAAACAGAATTAATTTGTTCTTCTATATTGTTCAATTCAAAAGATACATCTTCTAAAAATAATTCTGACAACCCTAATACATTAACTATGTAATTTTTTTCTATTCGGTTTTTTAACCTGCTTTTTGTTTTAAGAATTATTTCCTTGACAAAATTAGAGTACATCAGATATTTAATTAATTCTATTGATTCAGGCAATTTTTCAATTTCTGTAGGTAGTTTAGGCGTGGAATTATCGTACAAAGTTTTAACATCTATGTATATGGATAGATTCTTTTTGTTTTTGTCGATTTCCTTTTGCGATTTCTGAAATATGGTTGATTTCCCTGTTCCTTTCCTTCCTACTAGTATTGTAGTTCTTGGTAAATTTACCCTATTAAGAATACCATTATTTGGCAATAAATCGGTATAAATATCATCAATGACGACATTGCCATCCACCT
>BNTQ01000039.1 GCA_025996715.1 Bacteroidia bacterium
TATTAGCCAAAGCCTTTATTTCAGGCACAAAATCAGCCTCAAGTTCTTGTTGAGTAATCCCGCAGATGGCAGCATATTTTTCCTGCAATGAGATGTCACTCAGTTGGTTGAGGTCGGAAAATATGCTAACTTTCGAGAACTTGGTAACGCCGGTCAGCAAGGCAAAACGAATGTACCGGTCTGCGCCTTTGAGCACAGAGAAAAAGCCTTTTAGCATATCTTTCACTTGCTGATTCAGTTCCGGCTTATCCATCGTTTGCGTGAGCGCCCGGTCATATTCGTCAATCAGGATGACGACATTCTTGCCGGTTTGCTCGGCTGCACGCTTGATTAATCCCTCAAAACGTAATCCTAAAGTGTCTTCCGTTTCAACTTTGCCCCATACATTTTCAAGTTTGGAGAGCCTGTCGTTGAGAAAAGACTCCACCTGCGAAACGTTGTTTGTATAAGTGTCATTCACGAAATCGAAAATAAACACCGGATAATCTATCCATTCCGTTTCCAGTTTTTCCATCGCCAGCCCTTGAAACAAATCCTTATCTCCACGGAAATAGGCGGCAAGCGTGGATACGAGCAAACTCTTCCCAAACCGGCGGGGGCGGGAAAGGAAATTGTGGGTAGCGTCATGTGCCAATTCGTACACTAAGGCGGTTTTATCAACATATACCCAATCTTCCAAGACCATCTTGTCAAAAGTCTGGATGCCAATAGGCATCTTGCGGCGGAGGTTTGCTTTATTGTTCATGATTGTTTTTATTGGGTGCAAAGGTAGTAAATAATTTTGAATTATGCCTGCTTCCACTCCTTGATATTGCGGGCAGCCGTGTCGAACACCACGCCCACTTTCACTATTTCGCGTTTTTCGTCGGGGTTGGTCTCAAACGGTTTTGCATAGCCCTTTTCTTCAATTTGAGCAAGGGCTTCATCAACAGTACCGCCGGCGGTTACTTTAAATTCAAAGATATAGATATGCTCGGCGGTTTTGATAATGGCGTCCGCTCTGCCGATGTTTCCGCGCACTTCGGCGAAAGTGAACTCGCCAAGGAGCGTCATCAGAACATAAAATACATATTGATACTCTTTCTCGTTTGCCGTGTCGCTATGCAAATCATAAGGGAGAGCGGCGAAAAAGGAAGTCAGGCGGTCGAAGAAAGATTCCAAATCGCCCTGGTAGAGGTCGTAACCAAACCGTGCAAAACCGTAATCTGAACTGCCGACTATCGGCTGGGAGTAGGTCTGAAACAAAGAGCGGGAAAAACCGCGGCGCACTTCGCCGTTTGGATAACCCAATAAATAAGAGTCAAATGCCTCATGATAATCCTGAATTGTCAAATACCCCGTCTGAAAAAGCAGAGGAATAGCATCTCCGCTTTCCCGCCGGTAATCACTTACGTCGGCAACCGGCACCATTATTCCTTTTTCAAAGTTCAGAACATTGAATTTGTTTTGCACCAATTCTTTGACCAAAAATGTGGGCGTACCTGTTTCGTACCAATAATCGCCAAATTCCGATTTTGCTAATACATTTACCGTACTGAATGGATTGTAAACACTTGCAGCATTTTTGTGAAAGTGATAACCGTTGTATTCTTCTTTCATTTTTTCGAGCGTTGCTTCATAAGAACGTCCCGTTTTATTAGACAGAGCCTCTATTTCAGGCACAAAATCAGCCTCAAGTTCCTGTTGAGTAATCCCGCAGATGGCAGCATATTTTTCCTGTAAGGATATGTCACTCAGTTGATTGAGGTCGGAAAATATGCTGACTTTAGAGAACTTGGTAACGCCGGTCAGCAGGGCAAAACGAATGTACCGGTCTGCCCCTTTGAGCACAGAGAAAAAGCCCTTTAGCATATCTTTCACTTGCTGATTCAGTTCCGGCTTATCCATCGTTTGCGTGAGCGCCCGGTCATATTCGTCAATCAGGATGACGACATTTTTGCCGGTTTTTTCGGCGGCACGCTTGATTAGACCGGCAAAACGGGCACCATGGGTGGTTTCAACTTCAACTTTTCCCCAAATGTCTTCCAACTTGGATAACCTCTCATTGAGAAAAGCGTCAACCTGCGAAATGTCATTGGTGTATGTACCATTCACAAAATCGAAAACAAACACCGGATATTCTATCCATTCCGTTTCCAGTTTTTCCATCGCCAGCCCTTGAAACAGTTTCCTGTCTCCACGGAAATAGGCGGCAAGCGTGGATACGAGCAAACTTTTTCCAAACCGACGGGGGCGCGAAAGGAAATTGTGCTTGGCATCGTTTGCCAACTCATAAACGAGGGCAGTTTTGTCCACATAGACCCACATTCCGGATGCCATTTCATCAAAAGTCTGGATGCCAATAGGCATCTTGCGGCGGAGGTTTGCTTTATTGTTCATGATTTATAGAATTTTTGGGTTAATCCTCCAATATCTTCAAAATCTCATCCAACTTGGGCGATAGCACCACTTCTATGCGGCGGTTCACCGAGCGGGCTTCGGGGGTTTTGTCTTTTTGGAGCGGCACAAATTCGGCGCGGCCTGCTGCTGTGATGCGCGAAGGCTCAATTTTGGAACCGTAGAGCAACAGCCGCACCACAGAGGTGGCACGCTTGCAACTCAAATCCCAATTGTCGGTCAACTGCCCTGTGCCAATGTAGGGTACGTCGTCGGTGTGCCCCTCAATGAGGACGCTGATGTCGGGATTTTTTTCGAGCACCGAGGTAAGGTTTTTCAAGGCATCGGCACCGCGCTTGTCCACCACCGAACTGCCGGAGGCAAACAACAGTTTTTCGCTCATCGACACATACACCTTGCCGTTGCGCAATTGCACGGTCAAGCCCTTGCCTTCAAAATTGAGCAGAGCATCCGAAACTTTTTGTTTGAGGGCGTTAGCCACAGAATCTTTTTGCCGCAAAATGTTTTCGAGAGAAATGAGACGCTCTTGTTGTGCCTGCAAGTCGCGCTCCAACTTGCCCACAGCCTCATTGCGTTCATTCACAGCCGTTTCCAATGCCCGCAATTCGGTTTCTTTGCGCTGCAATGCCTCTTGATTGGTTTGCAATTCCGACAGCAATTTGCGGATTTCCTGCTGGCTGCCTTTTTGCAGTGCCTCCTGTGTTTTTAGCAAGTCGGCATAGCGCGCTGATATGGACTGTTGGGCGGCCAATAGTTGTGCAATGGTGTCTTGCAAAACTTGTATGCGCGTTTCGAGTTGCCCAATATCTTTGTGCTGCGCGGCTATTTTGCTGCGCTGGCTGGTGGTTTCTTCTTGCAACTGCGAATTTTGGTCTTCGAGCATCGCTACTTTGTTTTGGGACTCCACAAATTTCTTTTGCGGCACGCAGGCAACGCCCAACAACAGCACGCCCACCAATGGCAGAAATGATTTTTTTGTTAGCATAACGAATAAATTTTAGACGGTAAATTAAGTATTTGAAAAAATTGAATCGTAAATTTTTGTCAAAGGTAGTATTTATTTGTAAATTTGCAGTCTTTATTTTTGCAAAAATGCTACTTGAACAAATAAATAGCCCTCAGGATTTGAAAAAATTGTCATTGCAACAACTTCCGCAGTTGTGCAGTGAGATTAGGAATTTTATTATAGATGAGGTATCCGAAAATCCCGGACACTTTGGTGCCAGCCTGGGTGCTGTGGAATTGGCGGTGGCACTGCATTACGTGTTGAACACCCCCAACGATAAAATTGTGTGGGACGTGGGACATCAGGCTTATGCGCACAAAATTTTGACAGGACGGCGCGGGGAATTTCACACCAACCGCAAATTGGGGGGCATCAGCGGCTTTCCGCGAATGAGCGAAAGCATTTATGATTCCTTTGGCACAGGGCATTCGTCCACCTCTATTTCGGCTGCGTTGGGGATGGCGGTTGCCGGTCGTTTGCAGGGCTGCCCGCAGCACATTGTGGCTGTCATTGGCGATGGCTCTATGACCGGCGGAATGGCGTTTGAGGGCTTAAACCACGCAGGAATGGAGCAAGCCGATATATTGGTTATTCTCAATGATAATCAAATTGCCATCGACAAAAGCGTGGGCGCGTTGAGTTCGTATTTGCTCAAAATTACCACTTCGGCTACCTATAATAAAGTGAAAAATGAGGTGTGGACATTGACTTCGCGCTTTCAGCACATACGCCGCGTTTTTCAAAAAATAGGCAATGTTGTCAAAAGTTCGGTGTTGCGCAACAGCAATCTTTTTGAGGCATTGAATTTCCGCTACTTTGGTCCCGTCAATGGCAACGATGTTATTCGCCTTGTCAAAACGCTGCAACGCCTCCAAAATGTGAAGGGCGCCAATTTGCTGCACGTATTGACTGTAAAGGGCAAGGGCTACCTGCCGGCAGAGTCCAACCAAACGCTGTGGCACGCGCCGGGTACATTTGACCGTACCACAGGCAAGCGGCAACCCGCCGCAAAGAGCCAATATCCCCGCTATCAGGAGGTTTTTGGCGAAACATTATTAGAATTAGCCCAACAAAATGATAAAATTGTGGGCATCACCCCTGCCATGGCAAGCGGTTGTTCGTTGGATATTATGATGCAAGCGATGCCCCACCGTGCTTTTGACGTGGGCATTGCCGAGCAGCACGCAGTAACGTTTTCGGCAGGTTTGGCGGTGGCGGGCTACACGCCTTTTTGCAACCTCTACTCGTCCTTTTTGCAGCGTGCCTACGATTCTATTGTGCACGATGTAGCCCTGCAAAATTTGCCGGTTGTTTTTTGTATTGACCGCGCAGGCTTGGTGGGCGAAGACGGTGCCACTCATCACGGCATCTTTGATATAGCCTTGCTGCGCAACGTCCCCAATATGATAGTGGCTGCTCCAATGAACGAAACGGAGTTGCGCAATATGATGTACACCGCCCAAAAACTTTGCAATGCGCCATTTGCCATTCGTTATCCACGAGGGCAGGGAGTTACTCACAATTGGCGTTTGCCATTAGAGGAAATGCCCATTGGAAAAGCCCTGCAACTGAGTGATGGCAAAGACATAGCCCTGCTCAGCATAGGACACATTGGCAATGCGGTGCAAACGGCAGTGCAGCAATTGGCACAAAAAGGCATCGCTGCCGCGCACTACAATATGCGTTTTGTGCAACCCATAGACCAAGCCGTTTTGCACAGGGTGGGGCAGTCCTTTGCGCACATTGTTACCATTGAGGATGGGGTCATTGATGGCGGTATGGGCAGTGCGGTGGCGGAGTTCATAACAACCCACCATTATTCGTCGCAGGTAACCCGTTTGGGCATTCCAAATCAATTTGTGGAGCACGGCACCATCGCGCAACTGCAAGCCCTGTGCGGGTTTGATGCAGCGGGTATAGCGGCAACGGTGGTGCGGGTGTTGCAAAATTAGTCAAAGAAATCATTTAGTTTTTATGTCTTTTCCAACAATGCTTTTAATTCCGCTTTTTGCGGTAAAACCGTACTATATTTTGCGGCAAAAATCTGTTTTTTATCTTCGGGCAATGTGATTTCAACCAAACTTTCATTCTTGTTCTTGCACAAAATAATGCCGATGGTCGGATTTTCCAATTCATTTTTCACAAAGCGGTCGTAATAATTGACATACATTTGCATCTGTCCCAAATCTTGGTGCGTGAGTTTGCCGATTTTCAAGTCAATCAGCACGAAACATTGCAGCAGGCGATTGTAAAAAACCAAATCAACAAAATAATGTTCTTCTTCAAACGAAAATCTGACCTGCCGACCGCCAAAGAAAAATCCTTTGCCCAATTCAAGCATAAATTTTTCGATTTTGTTGATAATTTCAGTTTCAAGCGTGGTTTCGGAATAGGAACTATGCTCGTCTAATCCTAAAAATTCCAACACCAAAGGCTCTTTGAGTAAGTCTTTCGGATTTTCAACCAACTGCCCTTCCCGCGCCAATCGCCAAACTTCGTCTTTATCTTTGCTCAAAGCCAAACGCTCGTATAATCCGCTATTGTATTGCCTTTTGAGTTCTTCAAGTTTCCAGTTATTTTGAAACGATTCGATTTCATAAAATTGTCGTTCCTGCTCATTGTCTATCTGCATCAGAAAAAGATAGTGCGACCAACTGACAGGCAACAGTTTAATGTCTTCATCGCCGAAAATCCTCAAACTGTTTGAGGATTTTTGAAACACTTCGGAATTCCTCAACTCTTTTGAGGATTTTGAGTAAATGAGAAAAAAATTACGCATACGTTCCAGATTTTGAACGGAATAGCCTTTGCCCAATTTTTGCATGAGTTCGGCTGAAACGTTTTGCAATAAATTTGTTCCGTATTCGGCGCGTGTTTCGCCTTGCTGATATTCTTCCACAATCAGTTTGCCAATCAAATAGTTGGTGCAAACCATTGTAGAATTGGCAACGCGGGCAACTCCCGACTTTGCCTGCTCAATCAGATTTATTATTTTGTCGGTTAATGTCATATTTGTTTTATGTTTTTCTTCAATAAAAATTTTAGCATATTGGGCATTTGTCATTGACTTGTATTTATCAACCGCAAAGATAATAATTTTGTAGAATTACCCATTCGGGCAATAAGCAAAATATCCAATAACATTTCATAACTATTTAACTTATTGATATACAACATTTTATATCAACAAATAATTTTTTTAACACTTTTTTGTGTAAAATTTATACCAAATTATTTGGTGAAAAATAATTTTTTTGCACACCTTTGCAAAAAAAAAATTGTCTAATTTAAACGAACGTTTAAATTAGACAATTTTTTGTTATTTTTATATTTTTCTAACCTATTGAAAACCAGAGACTTACCGTCTTTGGTTTTTTCTTTTTTCCCTTCAAATTCTGTCTAATTTAAACGTTCGTTTAAATTAGACAAAAAATCAATTTGTATGAAAAAAATAGTCATATCGTTGATATTGATGTTTCCCTTGGCGTTGTGGGCACAAGACCTCAATGTGTCGGGAAGAGTGGTGGATGCCGGCGGCGAGCCTGTGGTGGGCGCCAGCGTGGTGGTCAAAGGTACTTCACGGGGTGTTACCACAGGTATCAATGGCGATTATGATATTCAGGCTGCACCTGATGCTACGCTGGTGCTTTCGTTTTTGGGAATGGAAACCAAAGAAGAAGCCGTTGGCGGGCGCGGGCGCATAGATGTGGTGCTGGGCGAAAACACCACCGACATCGAAGAAGTGGTGGTGGTGGGTTATGGTGTGATGAAAAAGAGCGATGTAACAGGTGCTGTGGCTTCGGTGAAAGCCGATGCGCTCAAAAAAACGCCTGCTTCCAACATCACGCAAGCCTTGCAGGGCAAGGCTGCGGGCGTTACGGTGAATGCCAATTCCGGTCAGCCCGGGCAGGCTGCCACGGTGCGCATTCGCGGCATTGGCACGCTCAACAACAGCGACCCTATTTATGTGGTGGACGGTATCATAGTGAGCGAAATATCGTTTTTGAATGCCAATGATATAGCCTCTACCGAGATATTGAAGGATGCCTCGGCAGCAGCCATCTACGGCTCGCGAGGAGCCAATGGCGTGGTGATTATTACCACCAAAAAAGGGACGGAAAAAGAGGGTAAAATTTCGTTTGACTCCTACGTGGGCGTGCAAAGCCGCTGGCGCAAATTGGATGTGATGAAAAGCCGCGAGTTTGCACAAACAATGATAAACTTTAACGATACCAAACCGGAAATAGACGCTTTCAATGGCGGCGTTGTAGACCAAAACAAGGGTTTCAACTATTGGCTCTATTACTGGCGCGGTGTGAACAATAAGTCGCCCTATTTCCCGGTTATTTATGATGATTGGCAAACTCCACAAAAAACTCCCACCGGATTTAACTATGCCGCCCAAGAGACCGATTGGCAGGACGAAGTGTTTGTTGAAAATGCGATGGTGCAGAGTTACAACCTCTCGTTCACAGGCGGCGACGATAAGCGGCAATATGCACTCAGCGCGGGCTACTTTGACCAAGACGGCACTATTATTGGCTCGTACTACAAGCGGCTCACCGTGCGTGCCAACACTTCGTACCAAATCCGCAAGTGGCTCAAAGTGGGCGAAACAATGACCTATATGACCTCCACGCAACGCAATGCGATGCACAATAGCGGCAGTGCCGGCGCCTCTATCCTGTCGGCAGCGCTGGCTATGGCGCCCTGGGACCCTACCCACTACCCCGCAGGCACAGTGAATGCACAAGGCGTTGATATTAGCGGACAACCCGCCGCCGCCTCCAATTTCAAAAATGTTACCAATCCTTTTTCGATGGTCGAAACCACGCATCCCAATGACTATGCCGACCGCGTGGTGGGCGACGTATATCTCGAACTGACGCCTTTGAAGGGTTTGTCGGTTCGCTCATCGGTCAGTATGGATTTGAGCAACACGCGCAGCCGCACTTTCAAGGAAAAATATGAATACTCTGCGTATGACAAAAACGAAAAGAATTTTTTGTCGAGTTCGCTCACGCGCTACCATACGCTCATAGTGCAAAATGTAGCCACTTATGCACAAACTTTGGGCAAACACTCGTTTTCGTTGATGGCAGGGCAAACCACCGAAGAATACAACTATTACAATTTGGGCAATTCGGGCTCTACCATTCTCAATCCGGTGGAGAGCAATTGGTATCTTTCGCAAACCACTGCCGACAATACCAATCCCGCAGGCGATGGGGTGGACCGGACGCGCATGCTGTCGTTTTTGGGACGTTTGCATTACACCTATGCCGACAAATACTTGTTCACCGCCAATTTCCGCGCGGACGGCTCCAGCAAGTTTCCCGAAAACAAATGGGGCTATTTTCCATCAGCAGCATTGGGCTGGCGCCTTGGACAAGAAGAATTTTTGAAAGATATTGATATTCTTGACGAACTCAAACTGCGTGTAGGCTGGGGGCAATTGGGCAACCAAAGCAGCGTGGGTTCGGGCGACTTTTTGCAAAGCATCAATTCGGGCACCTATTTTTCGTCCTACATATTGGGGCAAGGCACGCCGGTGGTGAGCAATGGGCTGGTAACAAACGATGGGCAAAGTTTGGCACAGGGCGCCTCTATCAATACTTGGGTCAACAAAGGCGGCAAGTGGGAAGTTACCGAGCAATGGAACATGGCAGCGGATTTTAGTTTGTGGAAACGTAAATTTTCGGGCACAATAGACCTCTTTAGGCGCGACACCAAAGAGATGTTTTTGTATGTATCGGCACCTGCCTACACCGGCAACCTTTTTAATCCCAAAGCCAATGTGGGCACGGTGCGCAACGAGGGTATCGAAATTTCGCTTGAGCATCAAAACAACATCGGCGAAGTGTTTTATTCGGTGGGCGGCAATGTTAGTTTTATCCAAAACAAACTGATTGCCCTCAACGGAGGCTTCCCGCTCTATGGCGACCGCGTGGTGAGCGACGAAGGCTTGGCACTTTTCACCTATTTTGGCTACGATTATTTGGGTCTCTATCAATCGGACCAAGAGGCAACCGATTATTTGTACACCACCACCGCAGGCACCTACAAAAAAGGCGATGCCAAATACCGCGACCTCAACGAAGATGGCAAAATTAACGACGACGACCGTACCCAATTGGGCAATCCGTTTCCGTGGTTAAGTTACGGCATCAATTTGAGTGCCGAATGGAAAGGCTTGGATTTGCAGGTATTTTTGCAAGGGGTGTACGGCAACGAAATCTACAATGCACAACGCATACAATTGGAAGGCACAGGCAACGGGTCGGCGATGAGCACAGCCATGCGCAATGCGTGGACACCCTCTACACCCGACGGCAGCATTCCCAATCCGCGCAATACTGTAAACTTTCACACCTCCAGCCGATTTATTGAAAACGGTGCTTACCTGCGCCTCAAAAATGTGCAGTTGGGCTACACTTTGCCCAAAATTTGGACACAAAAAGTAAAAATTGACCGCTTGCGCTTGTACGTGGCTGCCAACAATCTGCTCACTTTCACCGGCTACACAGGCTACGACCCCGAAGTAGGCAGCGGCGTAGATTACGGCAACTACCCGCAGTCGCGTACGCTGATGTTTGGATGTAATATAGACTTTTAACAATGGACAATGAACAATGAACAATGAATAATAAACTCTCAATTCTCAACTCTCAATTCTCAATTAAATTATGTTGAATATCAAACACCTACAAAAACTCTTCCTATTGTTGTTCCCCCTTTGGGGGATAGGGGGCTTGTTGTCTTGCGAGGACTGGTTGAGCGAGCCGCAACCTGCCAGCACCAATGCCGAAGACTTTTTTATAGCGGGCGGCGGAGCAGCGGCTATTCAAGCCGTCAATGGTGCTTATGTGCCCTTGCAATGGGAATATGGGCGCACCTATAGCCCCGAATGGTGGATAGGCGATGTTGCCTCTGATGATGCCATCAAAGGCGGGGGGAACATTGGCGATATGTCGGAGGCGTATGACATAGAGAACTTTAAGACCCAAACCAATAATACAATTTTGCTCGATTGGTATCAACTCAATTTTCAGGGTATTGCACGTTGCAATTTTGTGCTGGAGCAAGTGTCCAAGGTAAAGCCCGACTCACTGATGAACGAAAAAACGCAAAAACGCCTCCTTGCCGAAACCAAATTTTTGCGTGCGCTCTATTATTTCCGCTTGGTGCGCGTGTTTGGCAGTGTGCCGCTCGTAACGGTTACCATACAGTCGTCGGCTCAATGGCGGCAACCTAATGCTGCGCCGGATGCCATTTATACGCAAATCTTAAAAGACCTCACTGAGGCTGAGCCTGATTTGTGGACACGCACCGAAACCCACCGCAGTGCTGCCGACGTGGGGCGCGCCACGCAAGGCGCCGCACAGGCAATGTTGCTCAAAGTGAACCTCTATCGCAAAAATTACACCGAAGCCAAACGCTGGGGCAATGCCATTGTCAATTCTGCCGAATATGATTTGGAAGTTCATTATGGGGACAATTTTAGCGTTTTCAACGAAAATGGCATAGAATCGGTGTTTGAAGTGCAATATGGAGAAGACCCCACCAGCGATTACGGCGATTTTAATCCCCATTTTGGGTCAACGCGCGGCACGTTCACCACTATTCTTACCCGCTCGCGTTCTACGTTCTATCCGCGCATAAGCAGTGGCGGTGCCAGCACGGGCTATGGCTTTCGCAAACCCACGCAGGATTTGTATGACGAATTTGAGGCAGGCGATGCCCGCCGTGAAGCATCTGTGGTCAATCCCCACGATAGTATGATTACCAACCCAAGTGAGGAAATATATCTGGGTAACCGTTATGTTTCGCGCAAATATACCCTGATGGACGATAACCTCAACAGTCTGTGGAATGGGCACGCCACTCGTGCACCCATTAACATTCAACTCATTCGCTACGCCGATGTGCTGCTAATGTATGCAGAGGCTTGCGTGGAAGACAATGATTTGGCTACGGCAAAGACCTTGCTGGAGCAAGTGCGGGCAAGGGCGCGGCAAGAGTGCAGCGACCCTACTACGCAACTAAAAGCCTTTCCGGATTATATAAATCGCCGGACAGGAGCCAATTATACCAATGATGCCGAGGGCTTGCGCTGGGCTGTGCGCCACGAGCGGCGTGTGGAGTTGGCAATGGAGAGCCACCGCTGGTTTGACATTGTGCGCTGGGGCATTGCCAAAGAAACAATGGATGCCTACAAGGCTGCCGAAACCCCCGAAGCACGTGCCGAAATGGCAGATTTTATTGCCCCAAAGCACGAATTGTTCCCGCTCCCGCAAGCCGAAATAGACTTGTCGGGTACAGAGCAAAGCGACTTGTGGAAATAGTGAAAGAATGTTCAGGTTTTTTTATTTTTTATTTTTTTTATTTTCTTACTTAAATTTTTATTTTTATGAAAAAAACAACTGTTTTTAGTGTAATGGCAATGGCTGCCATTGGAGCGATGGTAACAATAGTTCCGCCATCGTGTAGTAAAAAGGACAACGGGAATCCGCAAACGCCCCCCACGGACACGACTCCCACAACCCCTCCGGATACTACGCCTGTTACCCCTGACCCTGCTAAAGAGTATGGCGAACTGCCGGGTGGTATCAAAGGAACTGACTTTCACATCATCTATATGGATGCTGTGAGTGCAGCAGCAATAGCGGAGTATACCACTGTACCCGTTATGATGCGTGATTATCAAGTATGGGATGCCACGTATAATTGGAATAAGGCTACTTCGGGTCCAAATGCTTTTGGAGAAGATGAAGGATGGGTTTCGTGGGTAGTAGCCGATATAGGCGCAGGATGGTCAGGTGGTGCCATAATGATTAAGCCTGAAGAAGGATTTGAAACTGCACCTGATTTGAGCGGTATAGATAACACTTATACGCTCCATTTGGCTATCAAAAGTCCCAGCAGTCAGCCTACTGCAGGACACGTGATTACTTTCGTCAGTGAGAGTGGTAAACCTGGTGAAGTTAAATTGTATTTTGGTCCAGAAGAGGGTGTATTTGATGGTGCAACGTTTATTTCTGATTATGCACACGATGGTGTGTGGCATCACTTTGAGGTACCTGCTTCGCATTTCTTGGATAATGGACTTTTATGGACGGGTCCCATTGCCGAAGAGAGGTCTATCCTTGTTTTCTTGAGCGGTGAAACCGCTGGCAACGAATTGAATTTGGATGCTGTCTTCTTCTACAAAAAAGTGGAGTAATTGATTGATTGATAATGGATAATTTGTTTGTAAGCATTTACAAACAAATTATCCATTATTGGTTTAATAGACTTGAAAAGTCAAATTTTCATAACCGTAGGTCTTTGACCTGCGGAACAACGATGCACCTCACAACTGCCTGCAAGGCAGGATTTTGTGCGTAATTCAGTCCTGCCTTACAGGCAGTTGTCGGTTGTGTTCGTTTTGTCCGTAGGCTGCGCTTCGCTTACCTACGGTTACGAAAATTAAGCCCTTGCGGGCTAAATGGTAACTTTTTTATTAATAATTATGCATTACAAATTATTTATCGCTCATTGTTCATTGCTCGCTGTTGGGGCAATGCTGTTGTTGCCGACGTGCAACAACAAAGATATTTCGCCCAATATCCCGCCCGATGGTGGTGATTCTACGGAAGTGGTTGTGCCCGAAGCGAATGATTATTCCTACACGCAAGCACGCAGCAGCAAGCGCGGGCTTTGCTTCAACACGCTGTATGCGCAAGACTTTGCAGTGGTGCAGTCGCGGGTGAGTTGGATGTACAATTGGGGCACTTCCTACAATAGCACCCTCGAAGAAGCCGCCGCGGCAAGCCAAATACTGTACTTTCCTATGCTATGGAATGATGTTAGCAACAGTGGCAAAACGGCTATCCGCAAGTACAAGGAGTCGCACCCCGAATGTGAGTATATTCTTGCATTCAACGAGCCTAACCTCACCGACCAAGCCAATATGACCCCCACGCAGGCGGCAGCCAAGTGGGCAGCCGTCAAGGATTTGGCAACGGAATTAGGAATGAAGATTGTGGCGCCTGCTATGAACTACGGCACATTAGCCAATTACAGCGACCCTGTGGTGTGGTTAGACGAATTTTTTGCCATCGACGGCGTCTCTATTGACGATGTGGACGCGCTGGCTTTGCATTGTTATATGAATAGCCCGTCGGCGGTCAAAAGTTATGTAGAACGGTTTAGAAAATACAACAAGCCCATTTGGATGACGGAGTTTTGCGCCTGGGAAGGCAATCGCACAGCCGAGCAGCAACGCGAGTTTATGAGTGATATTCTCAATTATTTTGAGAACGACCCCATCATTGAGCGTTATTCGTGGTTTATGTACGAAGGCAATCCTGCCGCCAATCCTCAGTACGCCTTGCGCCCCTCTGGCAACAGAAACGGCGAACTCACCGATTTGGGCAAGGTGTATATCAATATGTCGTCGCAGGACAAAAACACCTATTATAGCGCCCTTGACGTGATACCCGCCGAGCATTACAGCAACACCAATATGAGCGCGGTGGTGGGCAGCACCACTTGGCAAGCGAGTGTGCAACTCAAGGTCTGCTCCGACAGCACCGGCATTTTGGAGGTAGCCAATTTTGGTTTGCCCAAATGGTTGGAGTATCCCATCAGCGTAGTGGCTGCCGGCAGTTACAGCCTCACTATCCGCTATGCAGCCTCCTCCGATTCTAAATGTAAAATACGAATAGGGGATACGGATTTAGCCGAAATAGATTTGCCCAAAACCGGCAGTTACACCACCTGGGCAACCCTCACCACCCCGCCCATCACCCTCAACGCAGGCAATCAATCGCTGCGTTTTGTGATGAGCAAAGGTATGGTGAGTATGAATTGGTGGAAATTCAAAAAATAATGGAGAATTGAGAGTTGAGAATTGAGAGTTACGATTGTCTATGTTCTATTAGTCTTATCAATTATGAATTACAAATTATTACTGGGTGCTATGGCACTATTGATGTTCGCGATGTGCGAATCGTCGTCTTCGTCTAACAATAACAACACCACCACGCCCCCTGCCGACACCACTGCCATCGACGATGAGGTAACGGGCGAAGTTGTAGATACGCCTGTGGTAGCGGGCTACACCTTAGTGTGGGCAGACAACTTTGTGGGCGATGCCTTGGATATGGAGAATTGGAACATTGAGGTCAACGGCGATGGCGGCGGCAATAGCGAATTGCAATACTACCGCAGCCAAAACGTATCGGTGGGCACAGAGCCTGCAAGCGGCAAAAACTGTCTTATCCTCACCGCCCGCCAGGAGGATTATCAAGGCAAAAAGGCTACCTCAGGGCGCATCAACAGCCGCGACAAGCAGGTATTTACGCACGGCAGAGTGGAAGCATCCATTTGGTTGCCGCGCACTGCCAATGGCTTGTGGCCTGCCTTTTGGATGATGGGCAATGATTATGCAAGCAAGGGATGGCCTGCCTGCGGCGAAATAGATATTTTGGAAATGGGGCACAAAACCGGCATCACTGCCAAGACGCAAGACCGCTATTTTAACGGTGCCTGCCACTGGGGTCCCTCGTGGAACAATGGTGCCTATCCCAACTATGCCAAAGCCTCCACCTACCAATATAGTTTGCAGGATACCTTTCACCTCTACACTTTGTTGTGGGACGAGCAGAGCATAAAAATGTACGTTGATTTGGACAAGTACCCCGAAGTAGCGCCCTATTACGAGATGGGCATTGCGGATGCAAGCGATGACAATGCCCCCGGCAAGTATTTTCACAAAGATTTTTTTATTCTGTTCAACCTCGCAGTAGGAGGCAATTTCCCGCAAATCTGGGACATCAACAACATCACCGCCCTTGCCAACGGAGAGGCAAAGATGTATGTGGACTATGTGCGGGTGTTTCAAAAAAGCAATCCATAAGTTGCACTTTTATCAAAAAAATGCAACTTTCATGTTGCATTGTGAACATATTTGTAATTTTGCAAATGGCTATCAAAACAGTGTGCCATTGTGGACTTTTGGATTAAATTATTAAATTTTAAACTTATGAAACGATTGTGGTTATTCTTTATCTTGTTCCCCCTTTGGGGGTTAGGGGGCTTTTGGGGCTGTGCCGACAATGCCGGACGGCGTTTTGTTCGCATCAGCGGACAGTATTTGTTGCAGCCCAATGGCGACACGCTGCTCATCAAGGGTACCAACCTTGGCAACTGGCTCAATCCCGAAGGTTATATGTTTGGTTTCAAAAAAGCCAATTCGGCAAGATTCATCAACGAAATGCTGTGTCAAGCCGTGGGAGCCGATTTTACGAATAACTTTTGGCAAGAGTTCAAAGACAATTACATTACCCAAGAGGATATTCTTTTTCTCAAAAAAGTGGGTTGCAACACCATTCGTTTGCCGTTTCATTACAAACTTTTTACCGACGAAGATTATATGGGGCTTACGGCGGCGCAGGACGGCTTTGCCCGCATAGATGCTGTGGTGGCGTGGTGTCGCGCCGCAGGCTTGTACCTCATTTTGGATATGCACGATGCCCCCGGAGGACAAACGGGCGACAATATTGACGATAGTTACGGCTACCCTTGGCTGTTTGAAAGCGAAGCCAGCCAACAGTTGTACTGCGACATTTGGCAAAAAATAGCCGCCCATTACAAAAACGAGCCTGTCATTTTGGGCTACGAACTCTTTAATGAACCCATTGCGCCCTATTTTGGAGAAAAAGTAGAGGCTTTTAACGGACAATTGGAGGAGGTGTACAAAATGGGGGTGGCTGCCATTCGCAAAGTGGACAACAATCACATCATTTTGCTGGGCGGAGCGCAGTGGAACAGCAACTTTCGCCCTTTTACCGATTGGACATTTGACAACAAAATTATGTACACCTGCCATCGCTATGGCGGCGAGCCTACAGCCGAAGCCATTGCTCACTTTATCCATTTCCGCGACAGCACCAACCTGCCTATGTATATGGGCGAAATAGGGCACAATACCAACGAATGGATGGCTGCTTTTGTGCAAACAATGGCGGACAATAACATAGGTTGGACGTTTTGGCCCTACAAAAAAATGGGCGGCTCGTCATTTGTTGGCATCACTCCGCCTGCCAATTGGGATAGTATTGTTGCCTTTTCGGAGGCATCACGCGCCACCTACCAAGAAATTCGCGAAGCGCGTCCATCGCAAGAGACGGCACGGCAAGCATTGCTCGATTTTTTGGAAGCCTGCCGCTTCAAAAACAACACAGTGCACACCGATTACGTTAATGCTCTATTTCGCTGACAAATTGATGCTCACCCCGCCCATCACCGTTGCGCCCGGCATGGGATAGCCTGCAATAATAGTGTAGTTGGCATCGGTTAAATTCTCGCCTTTTACAAAAATCGTGAGGTGTTTGATGGGGCGGAAACCCACGCGGGCGTTGAGCAATCCGTAACTTGATTTTACGGGCGTTGCGCCAATGGCAGAATATACATCTTTCACATATTGGTAGCCAAGATGGAGAGAAAGCATCTTAAAAGTATAGTGGGCACTCACATTGGCTTGTTGCTGCGGGGCATACAAAATTGGTTTTTGGGTGTGCAAATAAGCGTAGGTTCCGTGCAAATATAAGCCTTTGAGCGCATTCCATTTCACAGCAAATTCTACTCCTTTGTTGTTGAATGTGCCCGAATTTTGGTTGCGAAAATTTGGGTATGCTCCCTCTCTTTGTATAATGTTTTCGCCGTCGGCAATAAATCCGGTCAGTTCCAACGACAATTTTTTGTTCAACAAAAATTGCTCCACCGAAATATCGTAATTCCACATTCTTTCGGGCGCGAGGTCGGGGTTGGCACCCATCCACGCTGCTTTGTAGTACAATTCGGCCAGCGTGGGGCTGCGATAACCCTTTGCCACAGAGCCTTTGAGCAAAGTATTACGAAACACCTGAAACGTAACACCCGCCTGCGGCACCCATTCGTTGCCAAAGGCACTGCTGTGCTCAAAACGTGCGCCTGCGTTCAAGGTCAGTTTTGTGAACAACGTTTGCTGCACCGTAAGGTAGCCCGCCGTTTCGTCAATCACTTTGTCCACAAGGTTTTCGGTAGGAACTCCGTTCTCAAAAAAATCATTCTCGGCTAAGCCGCCAAGCCGCTTGTAGTCTATGCCTGCTGTGATGACATTGCCCTTGAACAAGCGCAAATTTTGGTACAACAAAACCCCTATGTTGTGGTCTTGCGAGCGAAACAAAAATGGAGATGCGGGTTTCTCCACTGTGTGTCCGTCGTTGATGGTGTGCACGCCGTTGTTCAAAAATAATTTGAGCGCACCATCTATTTTTTCGTATTTATTTTCGACCGTGAATGATATTTCGCGCCTTGCAATATCCGCCTCGCTATCCAATTCCGGCGCGGTTTCAACGCCAGGGTCTTGCACCGTATATCGTGCATAATTCACCTCACCCCATAGCCTAAAATGCGGCGATAGGTTCCATCCCAATCGTCCGTAAAAATTGTCGGATGCAAATGCAGCATTGGGGCGATGCCCATCGGAATAATCACTGCTAAACGAAGCGTAGCCGTCAAATTTTTCGTTTTGCGCACCTATGCTCAAACCGTAATTTTGGGTATGGTAACTTCCGTAAGCCGCACTGCCATTGATGTTCCAACCATCGGTGTTTTGTTTGCGGGTAATGAGATTGATGGCACCGCCCATAGCATTGCTGCCATAGAGCACCGATGCAGGTCCGCGCACCACCTCCACCTGCTCCACATCCTGCGAGCGGTAGGCATCGGGCATGGGGTGCCCCATAATGCCCATATACTGCGGGTGCCCGTCGATGAGCACCAGCACTTGCGATGACGAAGAACTGCCCACGCCGCGCAACGTAATGCCGCCTGCCGCGCCCGACGAAACGCCAAATCCGCTCAGGCCGCGTTGCGTAATGAACAAGCCGGGCACTTGTCCTTGCAAGGCATTGAGCAAGGCAGGCTCGCTGCTTTGCTCAATAATGTCGCGGTTCACTACCGAAATGGCAGACGGAACATTGTTGCGAGTTATTTGTGAACGTGCGCCGGTTACGATGACCTCGTCAATTTTGCGTGTGCTAAGGCTTGTGCTGTCTTGCGCTTGCACTACATTGGCTGCTGCCAAAAACAACGGAATAAATAAAATTTTTGAGTTATTCATAAAATTAAGATATTGTGATTTTTTTTACATTCGATAAACTTGTTGCACGCCTTTGATGCCTTTGATTTTGCGGATGACTTGTTCCAAATGAGCAATTTGGCTCACCATAATCGTTAGATTTCCCTCAAAAAGTCCGTCGTGCGAATCGACAGAAATAGAGCGGATGTTCAAGCCCTGTTCCTTGCCGATAAACGATGTGATGTTGGTAACAATGCCAATGTCGTCGCGCCCAACAATGTGCAAGGTAACGGGATAATATGAGGATGTGCCTTTGTCTGCCCAGCGTGCACTCACAATTCTGTAGCCAAATCTTTCAATCATATTGGGCGCATTGGGGCAATTTTTGCGATGTATTTTTATGCGTTTGTTCATCAACGAAACAAAGCCAAAAATATCATCGCCAAAAATCGGGTTGCAGCATTTTGACAAGGTATATTCGATGTTTTTCAAATTTTGGTCAATTTCCAAAACATCTTGTTCGGCAGAAATTTTTTGCCAATCGGTTTCGTGCGAATAATTTTCTACCGTGCGGATGGCGGCAATGTCGGCATTGTCTTTTTTCTCGCTCTCGGTCATCAAATCGCGAATGGCGTGGACATCTAATTTTTCGTTGGTAATGTCCTGATAAAAATCGTTGATTTGCTTGTATCCCAAGCGTTTTGAGATTTTGCCAATGTCGCCGTCGGTGTAAGTGATTTTCCAATTTTTGAACCGGCGTTGCAAAATTTCTTTGCCTGCTTCGGCTTCCTTGTGCTCAATTTCGGTAAGCGCCTGACGGATTTTTGCCTTTGCCCGCGCCGTGCTTACAATTTTGAGCCAGTCTTTTTTGGGTTTTTGATTGACAGAAGTTTGTATCGAAACTTGGTCGCCGTTTTGTAGCACGTGCTTGATATTGACCTGCTTGTTGTTCACAATTCCGCTCACGCAACGATTGCCAATGTTGGAGTGAATACGATAGGCAAAATCGAGCACTGTTGCGCCTTTTTCGAGCCGTTTGAGTTCGCCTTTTGGGGTAAAAACAAACACGTCGTCATCGTAAAGTTGCATTTTGAACTCGCTGATAACGTCCATATTGTTGCCTTCGGCGTGTTCGAGCACGCTGCGCAAGTTGGCGAGCCACTCGTCCATTTTTTCGGAATCGGACTTTACGCCCTTGTATTTCCAATGCGCGGCAAAACCTTTTTCGGCAATTTCGTCCATTCTGCCGGTGCGAATTTGCACCTCAACCCATTTGCCCTGCGGTCCCATAACGGTGATGTGCAGCGATTCGTAGCCGTTCAGTTTGGGCACCGAAAGCCAATCGCGCAGGCGGTTCGTGTTGGGCTGATACATATCGGTTACCACCGAATAGGCGTTCCAGCAGTCCGCTTTTTCGCGATCCGAGGGCGTTTCAATGATTATGCGGATGGCAAAAAGGTCATACACTTTTTCAAACGGCACGCCCTGCTTGCGAATTTTGTTGTAAATGGAGTAAATAGATTTGGTGCGACCTTTGATTTCAAACTTCAACCCCTGCTCTGCAAGCCGCGTTTTTACAGGCGCTATAAACTCATTGATGTATTTTTCGCGTTCCTTTTTGGTATCCTTGAGTTTTTTTGCAATGTCTTTGTAAATCTCCGGCGATGTGTATTTGAGCGACAAATCTTCCATTTCCGTTTTGATGGCATAAAGCCCCATTCTGTGTGCAAGCGGGGCATACAGAAACGCCACTTCCCGCGCAATTTTCTGCTGTTTTTCTTGCTCAAATTTGTCGAGATGCCGCATTGTATAGAGCCTTTCGACAAGCATTATCATTATCACACGCGCGTCGGAGGCAAGCGAAATCAAGAATTTGCGGAAGTTTTCGCTTTCCACCGACACATTTTTTTCGTACAGCCGATGCGATTTTACCAAGCCGTCGAGAATATCAAAAATAAATTTATTGTAATACTTTTTGATATATTTCTCATCCAAAATGTTGTTTTTGTATAAATCACAAAGCAGAATGGCGTTGATGGCAGTGGCTCCCAGCGACAGTTCTTTTTGTGCCAACACAGCCATATTGAGCGTATCCTCCACCGCTTGCGGCTGTAAAATACCCTTATTCAAAGCGGAAAAAATATCGTTTTTGAGTTGTTGTTTCTCACTCCGCGAAAAAACATTTCCCAAATTTTCAATCCAATATCTGTAATATTCTAATCTATTCATAGATAGGCTACTGTTCAATTTTGTGCAAAACTACAAAAGTACACATTTTTTGCTCAAAAAAAGAATTAACCAAAATTTGCCCAAAAATGCACCCTATTTGAAATAAATTTCTTACCTTTGCAAAATCAAAAACTTATGCTATGAAAGAAGCAAAAAGACAAATAGCATAGCCTTAAAACCCGCCGCCTTGATTTGAACAATGATAGGATATGAATACTGATTTTGACAAATTATGTTCAAACACAAAACGACTATCCTCCGCTTATCCACGACTTGCGCCGTATAGGAGAAAAAGCAGGGCTTGTTTTTGATGAGCAACATAGAATAATGGCAGATACTATTTCGCGGTTCAACATTCGCGCGCGATATGATGATTATAAAAAGAACTTTTACAAACTTTGTTCCCGAGATTTTACCATAGAATGGTTTGAAAACATAAAAACGATGCAGCAATGGATAAACACGATGCTCTTGAAATTGGAAAAAATTACATAAGTAAGGTGCAAAAAAATCACATCCATGTTTTGGAGGCATGGCTTTTTGGCTCCTATGCAAAAGGAACGCGAAAAATACATCAATGAGTTTATAGCGCCTGTAAAAACGCGGCTTGCAGAGCAGGGGTTGAAGTTTGAAATCAAAGGTCGCACCAAATCTATTTACTCC
>BNTQ01000040.1 GCA_025996715.1 Bacteroidia bacterium
AGAATCAGGACGTTAACTACTTTAACTCCACTTCGGCACCAGCCTCTTCCAATTGCTTTTTGATGCTTTCGGCTTCGGCTTTAGCCACTTTCTCTTTTACGGTTTTGGGTGCGCCATCCACAATGTCTTTGGCTTCTTTGAGACCCAAGGCAGTGATGTCTTTCACCACTTTTACCACCTGCAGTTTTTGACCACCGGCGTTTTTGAGGATAACATCAAACTCTGTTTTTTCGGCAGCAGCCTCTCCGCCGGCGGCGGGAGCAGCAGCCACAGCCACCGCAGCAGCCGCAGGTTCAATACCATACTCGTCCTTCAAAATTGTTGCCAATTCCGAAACTTCTTTTACTGTGAGGTTTACTAATTCCTCTGCTAATTTTTTTACGTCAGCCATTTTATTTAAAATTTTTAATGATGAACTAATGTTTTTTGTTGCACATTGTAGAGCCTGCAACAATTAGGCTTTTGAGTGACTATGCAGCACGCTTTTCGAGCGTTTTTACAATACCGGCAATAGTGCTTCCGCCCGATTGAAGAGCAGAAATAACATTTTTGGCAGGCGATTGCAACAGTGCTACTATATCACCGATAAGTTCTTCGCGACTCTTGATGGTTGCCAAAGTGTCCACATATTGGTCGCCAATGTACAATGACTCTTGCACATAGGCTCCTTTGAGAACAGGCTTTTCGCTTTTTTTGCGAAAATCCTTGATAACTTTGGCCGGAATGCTGGCACCTTCGGCAATCATCAAAGCAGTGGGTCCTGCCAATATCGAATACAATTCGGTTTGGTCAAATCCATTCTTTTCTAATGCCTTTTGCAACAGCGTGTTTTTTACCACAAACAGCCCCACTTTGCTTTCAAAGCATTTCCTGCGCAGTGCGGTGGTCTTCTCGGCATTGAGCGTCGAAGCATCTACCACGTAGAAATTGGGACTATTTTTGAGTTGCTCCGATAACTTATCAATAATAACGTTTTTGTCTTCTTTTTTCATTTTGTGTAGTTATTACTGTGTTATTACTTCAGGTCTTCTATCGACTTGGTGTCGATGGACAAACCCGGACTCATTGTGGACGATAACGTGATGCCTTTGAGATACGTGCCCTTGGCCGATGATGGTTTGAGTTTGACAATGGTGTGCAAGAGTTCTTGGGCATTTTCGGCCAATTGCTCAGGGGGAAACGACACCTTTCCCACCGAAGCGTGAATGATGCCTGCTTTGTCCACTTTAAAGTCAATTTTGCCTGCCTTTACCTCTTTCACGGCTTTGCCAATATCCATCGTAACAGTGCCGGTTTTGGGATTGGGCATCAAGCCGCGGGGCCCGAGCAACTTTCCCAATGCTCCCAACTTTGCCATCACGCTGGGCATCGTAATTATTACATCAACATCCGTCCAGCCACTTTTGATTTTGTCGATATAATCGTCTAAACCAATGTGGTCGGCTCCTGCGGCTTTTGCTTCCGCTTCTTTTTCGGGGGTGCACAATGCCAATACGCGCACGGTTTTACCCGTTCCGTGAGGCAAAGTAACCACTCCACGCACCATTTGGTTGGATTTTTTGGGGTCAACCCCCAAGCGCACCGACACATCCACAGAGGCATCAAATTTAGTAAAAGTAATGTCTTTTACCAATTTGACGGCTTCGCTCAGTTTGTACTGCTTGTTGGGTTCTACCTTTTCTAATACAACCTTTCGTTTTTTTGTGAGATTCATTTGGCTACAAATTTAAGGTTATACATTGGCAGGAAAATCGCCGTTTACCTCAATGCCCATACTGCGAGCCGTCCCTGCCACCATCCGCATAGCCGACTTGAGCGTAAACGCATTCAAGTCGGGCATTTTGTCGGTAGCAATGGTCTTTACTTGTTCCCACGAAACAGCACCTATCTTTTTACGGTTAGGTTCTGCCGAAGCGCGGGGACCTTTGGCTGCGCCTTTTGGACCCAGTGGCACATTGGCAACCTCTTTGAGTTGAACAGCCACAGGCGGTTGTTTGAGTATAAAATCAAACGACTTGTCTTTGTAAACAGTAATCACCACGGGCAACACCTTTCCTGCTTTGTCTTGTGTGCGGGCATTGAACTGTTTGCAAAAATCCATAATGTTCACACCCTTAGAACCCAAAGCGGGCCCTATAGGTGGCGATGGATTGGCTGCTCCTCCCTTAATCTGTAGCTTAATAAATCCTGCTACTTCTTTTGCCATTTTGTTTGTTATTTAATGTTTTGTTTACTCTGTGTTGGTTGCCCTATTGGAAGCAGAACAATCAACTATATATAATGTGCGTAACATCCTTTTTACTCTTTCTCTACTTGCATAAAACTCAATTCCAGCGGGGTTTTGCGGCCAAAAATGAGTACCATCACTTTCAACTTTTTCTTTTCTTCGTTAATTTCCTCAATGGTGCCGGTGAAACTATTGAAGGGTCCGTCAATCACTTTTACCGACTCGCCCAGCACATACGAAACCACATTTTGCTCCTCTTGCTCCTGAATGTTGTCCACGCTACCCAGCATACGATTCACCTCCGATTGCCGCAAAGGAATGGGGTCTTTGCTCGCTTTGGAACCATCGCCCAAAAAACTAATCACATTAGGAATGTCCGTCAAAACGTGCTGTACGTCGCCTGTCAAAATTGCCTCTACCAACACATAACCCGGAAAAAATATGCGGTCTTTTGAAACTTTTTTGCCGTTACGGATTTGATACACCTTTTCGGTAGGTATCAGCACCTGCGTAACACGGTCTTCCAATTTGCGCCGCCTCACTTCCCGCTCTATGTGCTCCTTCACCTTTTTTTCTTTGCCTCCCATAGCACGCAACACGTACCATCTTTTGGCATTGGCATTTTCCTCTATTTCTATTGCTGTCATTGTAACAACTCTTTATTTTTAGTACAACAAACTATAAACCATTTCCACGCCGTGGCGGAACACAAAGTCCATAGCAAAAATCACCAATGCAAAAATTACCGAAGCAACCATTACCAATGTGGCACTGCTTTGCAACGAAGCAAAACTGGGCCAGGTTACCTTGTGCACCAATTCGTTGTAGGCTTCTTTTAAGTACTTTATCATTTTAATAAAAAATTATGAAATAATTTACCATTTGTGCACTCCCATCATTACCTCTGCTTGTATTCATTTTCAATTGTTCAATTCATTAGCAGGGGCGGAGAGAATCGAACTCCCACCAAAGGTTTTGGAGACCTCCGTTCTACCATTAAACTACGCCCCTCTGTGTGCCAAATAGTTAGTCCCTTTTTTTGGAGGGACTAACTATCCATCCATATCGGTAGAAAAGGCACTCTTTACCTTTTCTATTCCAGAATCTTGGTAATTTGACCCGAACCTACGGTGCGTCCGCCCTCGCGGATAGCAAAACGCAAGCCTTCGCTCATTGCCACTGGGGTAATCAAAGTTACTGTGATAGCCACGTTGTCGCCCGGCATTACCATTTCTACACCTGTTGGCAATTCTACTTCGCCTGTTACGTCGAGCGTGCGCAGGTAGAATTGAGGACGGTATTTGTTGTGGAAAGGAGTGTGGCGGCCGCCTTCTTCTTTCTTCAACACATAAATGGTAGCGGTAAACTTAGAGTGCGGCGTAACCGAACCGGGTTTTGCCACCACCATACCGCGGCGAATGTCCTTTTTGTCGATACCGCGCAAAAGCAGACCCACATTGTCGCCAGCCTCGCCTTCGTCGAGCAATTTGCGGAACATTTCAACACCTGTACAAACGCTCTTTTGGGGTTTTTCGCCCAAACCGATGATTTCCACCTCTTCGCCCACGTGGATGATACCGGTTTCGACACGTCCCGTAGCCACTGTGCCGCGCCCTGTGATAGAGAACACGTCCTCTACGGGCATCAAAAAGGGCTTATCTTTTTCGCGCACAGGAATGGGGATGTAATTATCCACAGCGTCCATCAACTCCACTACTTTGTCTTCCCACTTGGCGTCGCCGTTGAGGGCGCCCAGGGCAGAGCCGCGAATGATGGGCGCGTTGTCGCCGTCGTAGCCATACTTAGAGAGCAGTTCGCGCAACTCCATTTCTACGAGGTCAAGCATTTCGGCGTCGTCCACCAAATCGACCTTGTTCATAAACACCAACACCTTGGGTACGTTTACCTGCTGTGCCAACAGAATATGCTCGCGGGTTTGCGGCATAGGACCGTCGGTAGCGGCGCACACAAGAATAGCACCATCCATTTGGGCAGCACCTGTTACCATGTTTTTTACATAGTCGGCGTGTCCGGGGCAGTCCACGTGAGCGTAGTGCCTATTGGCAGTTTGGTACTCTACGTGCGCTGTGTTGATGGTAATACCACGCTCTTTTTCTTCGGGGGCGTTGTCGATGGAGTCAAATGAACGCACCTCCGAAAGGCCTTTTTTGGCAAGCACTGTAGTGATTGCAGCGGTCAAGGTTGTTTTACCGTGGTCAACGTGACCAATGGTACCAATGTTCACGTGAGGTTTGCTTTTGTCAAATTTTTCTTTTGCCATAATGGTTTAAATTTAAATGTTAATAAAATAAAAGGTTACAAAAAAAGTATCAAGTATCAAGTAGTCAGTAATCAGTAGTCAGTAATCAGTAGTCAGTATTGTTCATTGTTCATTATTCATTGTTCATTGTCGTAGAGCCGATGATGAGAATTGAACTCATGACCCCTTCCTTACCAAGGAAGTGCTCTACCACTGAGCCACATCGGCAGCAAATTTTACTCTTGCAGAGTAAGAGTGAGCGGAAAACGAGGTTCGAACTCGCGACCCTCAGCTTGGAAGGCTGATGCTCTACCAACTGAGCTACTTCCGCAAATTCTAATGACCAAGAACGTTGTGGGGGAAAAAGGACTCGAACCTTTGAACTCCGAAGAGGACAGATTTACAGTCTGTTGCAATTGCCACTATGCGACTCCCCCCAATAATCAATTCATAATTCATAATGCCCTAAAGAGTTTCACGTTTCACGTTTCAAGTTTCAAAAAGACTTATCACTCTTCATTCTCAACTCTCCATTCTCAATTATCTTGAGCCGATAGAGGGATTCGAACCCCCGACCAGCTGATTACAAATCAGCTGCTCTGACCAACTGAGCTACATCGGCATAATAGCCGTAACCTGCGTTACACCCCTTTTTGGGTGGTACAAATAGCCAAAAAAGGGTACAAATGTAATTGTTTTTGTTAAACCTACCAAATTTTATTGCATTTATTTTCAATAAAAAAATATAACCCATTGAAAATCAACAAGTTATATTTTCACGTGCCCAGAACAAGATTCGAACTTGCACACTCTTGCGAGCGCTACCCCCTCAAAGTAGTGTGTCTACCAATTTCACCATCTGGGCAGGGAGTGCAAAGATATAACAAAATTTATTGATTGCAAAATAGTAAAAGAGAAAATTATTTTGCTGCTACAACCCGAACGCCACCTTTACTTTCAATCCCGCCGAAAATAAATTCATCTTGTCAACATAAGCGTTGCCGGCGGGTAGCGTGGCGGTGAGTAGGCTGTTGTAGGCAAAGGCTGTGAGGTTTTCGCTGGGGCGGTGCACCAATGCGCTTGTCTTTTTGGGTGCTACATTGAGCAAGCCGTAATCAACATACAAACCTGTGTACAATGAAATGTAGCCGCTCAAACGCCAACGTGCACCGACTTCGGCTGCGAGCGAAAGGTTGAAACCAAAATCCAATTTGCCCGATTGCGATGTAAATGGGTCTTGGGTATCATAACCCACTTCGGTTACATCCACAAAAGTTTGCTCGGTTGCAGGGAAATAGCCCGATAGCACAAGTTGATTAGCAGTGGTTGCGTAATTGCCTGCCAATGCAACGCCCACCTTGATGCCCGCTGCGGCATAAAACTTATTGTCCGCACCGGTTTGAAACTGCACCATCAGCGGGACTTGCAGATACACAGCACGTTGTTTTTCTTTGTAATCATTATATGTGCTGTTAAAGTACGTCTCTTCTATGCGACCGTAATCGTAGATTTCTTTGCTGCTGCCTGTGATTTCGGCACCGTTCGCGGAAGCATTGAATAAGGCTACTTCCACACCTGTATTAAATCCCCATTGCGGAGCAAAAAAGTAGGTGTAGCCTACACCGCCACCACCGCCCACGCCAAGTTGTACGCTGCCTTGCGCAGATTTGTACTGCAAGGTGGACAAACCGCCAAAGCCGTAGGCAGAAATTTCGTGTGTTGTTTCTTGTGCTGTTTCTTGTGCTGCGGCAATACTTGCAAGCAAAAGAAGAATAGGTAATAATATGTTTTTCATTTTAGTTATTTGATTACAATAATGGTTGATTGCTCGCCCACCCGCACCACATATACGCCGGCGGGCAAATGCCCAATGTTAATTGACAATGGATAATGAACAATGGACAATGACGTTTCAAAAACCTTTGTGCCGTTCACATTGTAAATTTCAATTTTGTCCCCCGCATTCCATTGTACATTATCAATTGTCAATTGTCCATTGCTGGCTGGGTTGGGGTAGGCGCGGATGCTTGCGGTGTTGACCTTTTGCAAGGGAACAAACTGTTGCGGGCAGGCAGGTAGGGCTTGCGTTTGCCCCTTAATGGTGAGCGCAACGCCGAAACTGTCGGTGGCGAGCGGCGGTGTGGTAAGGTGCAGATAGGCGCCTGTTGCGCCGTCAATATCCACACCGTTTTGCTGCCACTGAAAACCTGTGAAAGTGTAGCCGCCGTTTGTTTGTTCATTCAAGTTCACTGCCAAAATGCTTGACCAGTATTGCCAAATGATGGATGCGGGGAAAGGACGAATAACATCCACCGTGTAGTCCTTGCTCGTAGTGCCGTCGGCGGCGGTGGAGCGCACAAGCACAGTGGTTGTGCCTATATGCTGTGCCACCACATCCTCCGTTGCAGATTTACCATTAACGGTATAACCACCGCCAAGAGGTGCTACAGCATTGATATTAACGCTGGTGTCGCCGCAAGGCAACAACAAAGTGTAGTGTGTGGTGTTGGGGTCAAAGGTTGGCGCAAGCGTGCCTACGGTAGAAGATAAATTTTGCAATGTTGCATCATTTTTGGGTATTACATTCACTGTAATTTGCCCTACTGCTGCAAAATAATTTCCGCTTGGCTCGGTGTAGATGGCTGCAAAATTTTGATTATTGCCTACAATAAGAATACTATCGGGATTTTGCCAAACGTAATTATCCGGCAATTCAATATCGCCGAGCGTTAAACCCTCTGCGTGGGTGGTGTCAATGGCGGCAAGGGGTGCAAAGATGCCTGCGGCTTTGGCGATATTTACCTTAATGTTGCCCCATGCCACAGTGTAGTTACCATTAGGATTGGTGTAAGTTGCTGCAAAAAAGTATCCGCTATCTGCAACACTGAGGGACGTAGCACCTTCAACAAAAGCATAACCCGCAGGCAACAAAAGGCTGCCAAGCGTGAGCGTTGGTGTGTAAGTGGTGCTAAGGGCTTCGGGCCTTTCAAAAGTGCTTCTGGCTTTGGCGATGGTAAAGGTTTTGATTTTTGTACCCTCATAATTTCCTATACCCGTGAGTGTTACTGTTACCACCGTGCCTGCATTGACATCACTGCTGCTGTACTCTACGGTGTAGTGCGTGTTTTTGGTTAGCGGAGTTGTATTGTACAACACCTGCAAGGCAGGCTCAGGTGTACTGTTTTTATAGGTGGTATCGCCAATAATGGTTACAGTGGCATTTGCAATACTTCTTAGGTATTCCACAAATGGCTGTTTAAAAGAAGACCAAGGCTCAACGCCTGCAGCAGTGCCTTTGGGTATAAGCAACGTGCGGTCACTTAAAGCAGGGTTAGGTATGTCACCAAAGATATTGGTATTCATTGTTGGAGGGTTATCCCAATCCACTTTTATTGTATCAAGGTTGAAGCAAAATAAAAAAGCCTTCTCTCCAATGCTTGTAACGCTGTTAGGAATGGTAATGGAAGTAAGACTGCTGCAAGAGAAAAAAGCACCATCTACAATGGTGGTAACGCTGTTAGGAATGGTAACTTCGGTAAGACCGGTGCAACCGTTAAAAGCATACCACCCAATGCTTGTAACGCCGTCAGGAATGGTAACAGAGGTAAGCTCCCTGCAACCGGAAAAAGCAGCACTTCTAATGCTTGTAACGCTGTTAGGAATGGTAACAGAGGTAAGACCGCTGCAACCCTGAAAAGCATTCTCTCCAATGAGTGTAACGCCCTCGTTAATGACCAGCGTTGTAATGGAAGTGCGGGCATAATACCAAGGTGCAACATTATGATTATAATCTGGCATTACCGCTGTGGGGTTAGACCAGCTGATTGCCTCGCTGATAGTGAGGGTTAGGTCAGAACCACTGCCTGTTAATGCCCACGAACAACCGCCTTCGATGCCACTTGTTGCTTGTGCATTAGCCGCCGCCGCTGTACTCAGCAATACTCCCATTGCTATAAGGCACTTGAATACACTTGTCTTTTTCATAATAATAAATGATTAAGTTAATACATTTGTTTTTTCGATGATTGGGGTGTTTTACCCTAACCCTAACCGCTGGAAATGCCCACTATTGCTTAATGTGTGATGAAAACTGTCTAATTTAAAGGAACGTTTAAATTAGACAACTTTGTAATATCCCCATAATTTTACAATTCATTGAAAATCAAAGACTTATGTCTTTGATTTTTTTCTTTTTTCCCTTCAAAAATTGTCTAATTTAAACGTTGGTTTAAATTAGACAACTGCAAAGGTAATACTTTTTGTTAAAAACCTACTATTTTTAATAAAATTTAATAATTTGATATTTAGCCTATCGCCCGAATGGGCGGGATTTTCATAACCGCAGGTCAGCGACCTGCGGCAAGTGTAACCGCATCACATTTGCTTGCTTGTCCGTAGGCTGCGCTTCGCTTACCTACGGTTATGAAAATTTGGCTTTTCAAGCCGTTGTTGGCGTGAGGTAGAGAACCCAAATGTTTTCTACCGAGCGATGCATTCCTACGGAATGCACAGCCTCAAATAAAAAATTCAAAACAATTTTTAAGAAGCAAAAAATTGTAGAAGTTCAAATTGTTCATTACTCACTTCTTTTTTGCCACCACTTTCTTCTTGGTAGTGGTCGTCTTTTTCTTTGTCGCAGTCTTGGTTGCAGTGGTTTTTGTTTTTGTTGCGGGGGTTGCTTTTTTGCTGCGCCGCACTTTTTTGGCGGTGTCCTTTTGTTCGTCCATTAGGGCAAGGCATTGCTCGTAGGTGAGCGAGGCGGGGTCGGTGGTTTTGGGGATTTTGTAGTTGGTGTCGTTGCACACAAAATAAGGTCCGTAGCGGCCGTTGAGCACTTGCAAACTTGCATCTTGGGCAAAAGTTTTGATAATGCGGTTGCGCTCCGTTTCGCGCTTTTCTTCAATGAGTTCAATGGCGCGTTCGAGGGTAATGGTCATAGGGTCGTCCACATTGCGCTTGAGCGAAGTGAACTTGCTGTCGTGGCGCACATAGGGACCAAAGCGCCCCACAGCCACTTGCACATCCTTGCCTTCATATTGCCCCACAATGCGCGGCAGGTCAAAAAGTTTGAGTGCCTCTTCAAATGTAATGCTCTCAATGTGTTGTCCGCTGCGCAGGTTGGCAAAACGCGGTTTTTCGTCATCATCGCTGCTGCCAATTTGGGCTATGGGACCAAAGCGTCCAAGCCGCACCAACAAAGGCTTTCCGCTCTTAGGGTCGGCACCCAAAATTCGCTCGGCGCTGGCACGGTCGGAGTGCTCGTTGGCATCCTCCAAGGTTTGGTGAAAGGGCTTGTAAAAGTCATCTATCATTTTGTTCCACTTGATTTTACCCTCCGCAATTTCGTCAAAATCTTCCTCTACTTTGGCGGTAAAATTGTAGTCCATCACTTTTTTGAAATGCTCGCTAAGGTAGTCTGTTACTACCATTCCGGTATCGCTCGGAAAAAGTTTTGACTTTTCTGCTCCTGTATTTTCGGTGAGCATTTTTTGCTCCAAATCTTGATGGCGCAAGGTCAATACCTTGTAGGGGCGCGGGTTGCCGTTGCGGTCTTCTTTGCTCACATAGCCCCGTGCCGCAATAGTAGAAATGGTGGGCGCGTATGTCGAAGGGCGGCCAATGCCCAACTCCTCCATTTTTTTGACCAAACTGGCTTCGGTGTAGCGAGGAGGGTGCTGCGTGAACCGCTGCACGGCTTGTATGTTGTCCGCCGCTAAGGCTTGCCCCTGCTGCAATGGCGGCAACATCCCCGTGTCGGCATCTTCTTCTTCGTCTTTGCCTTCCAAGTAAACACGCAAAAAACCATCAAACAACAGCACTTCGCCGTTGGCAGTGAATTGCTCTTGGGCGTTGCTAATGCTAATATCCACGCGGGTGCGCTCCAACTCGGCATCGCTCATTTGCGAGGCAATGGTGCGTTTCCATATCAAATCGTACAGTCGCTTGTTGGCGTTATCGCCTGCAATGGCGGCGTTTTGCAAGTAGGTGGGGCGAATGGCTTCGTGTGCTTCTTGCGCCCCTTTGCTTTTGGTGGTGAACTGCCGCGTGTGCAAATACTCTTTGCCATACATTTTGGTAATTGTTTCTTTGGCAGCACCAATGGCGGTTTCCGACAAATTCACAGAATCGGTACGCATATAGGTAATGAGTCCCTCCTCATACAAACGTTGGGCAACGAGCATAGTTTGGCTCACCGAAAAGCCCAATTTGCGGCTCGCCTCTTGCTGCAAAGTAGAGGTGGTAAAGGGCGGCGCAGGTGTTTTTTTGGCAGGTTTTTTTTCTATCGCGCTTACTTTGAAAACAGACGTTTTGCATTTTTCTAAAAATGCCAATGCCTGTTTTTCGTCTTTGAACTTTTGCGAAAGTTCTGCTTTGACCAATGTTTTACTGCCTTCCGCAACAAAATATCCCATCACGCGATAAAAAGTTTCGCTGACAAAATTGATGATTTCGCGCTCACGTTCCACAATTAATTTTACGGCTACCGACTGCACCCGCCCTGCCGACAGCGAAGGTTTTACCTTGCGCCACAGCAATGGCGACAGTTCAAAGCCCACCAAGCGGTCGAGCACACGCCGCGCCTGCTGTGCATTGACCAAATTGACATCTATGCCGCGCGGGTTTTTGATGGCATTGAGGATGGCATTTTGTGTGATTTCGTGAAATACAATGCGTTTGGTTTTGGCGGTGTCCAATTTGAGCGTTTCGTAGAGATGCCACGCTATGGCTTCTCCCTCGCGGTCTTCGTCGGATGCCAGCCACACCGTTTGGGCTTCTTTTGCCAACTTTTTTAATTCGCTCACCACTTTGGTTTTTTCGCTGCTCACTTCATAATTGGGCAGGTAGCCATTGGCAATATCCACGCCCATACTGTCCTCTTTGGTTTTGGCGATGTCGCGAATGTGCCCAAAACTTGATTTTACGAGATAATCTTTTCCCAAAAATTTCTCTATGGTTTTGGCTTTTGCCGGCGATTCTACAATGACTAAATTATTTTGCATACAATATAATTTTTACTAAAAAAAGGTAAGCACAAGAATAAAGGTACAAAAGAATAAACAATTTATGAGCACAAAGGTAAAAGTTTTTTTTGATTGACCAATTTTGTCAATAATATAGCCTTTGACTATTCTACGCAAAAACGGGCGGGTTCGCATTGGCAAACCCACCTCTGTAACAAAACAATTCTGTTGAATTATTTTTGCGGGGGCAAATCCGAGGCATCTTTGAGCACACTGCTGCGGTCAAAACGCAACTTCACGTTGCTGTCCACCTCCACCATCACATAGTTGGCGTTGATTTCGCACACGGTGCCGTAAATGCCGCCAATGGTAACCACTTTGGTACCTTTTTCGAGGCTCTCGCGAAACTTTTTCAGTTCCTTTTGGCGCCTTTGCTGAGGGCGAATCATAAAGAAATACATCACCACAAAGATGAGTATCATCATCACCCAAAAACTGCTGCCGCCGCCGCCAAACATTCCGCCTCCACCGGCAGCGGGGGCTGCGGTTGCATCTAATAAAAAGAATTTCATAATTTGATAATAATTAAAATTTGAAAAAAAAAACTATACTGCGTTAATGACTCGCTATTGCATGTCCACAAGCCCTCGTCCGGTCTTCTCTATCTTGTGCTGCGATTGCAAGTCGGCTACTATTTTGTCCAGCACGCCATTGATAAAATTGCAACTGTTGGGCGTGCTGTAATACTTGATAATTTCAATATATTCGTTGAGCGACACTTTGATGGGGATGTTGGCAAACGTTGTGATTTCGGCAATGGCAGCCACCATGGCAACAATGTCCATAAACGCCACTCGCTCCACATCCCAATTTTTTGCGTGCTTGTCCACCAAGTCGCGATATTCCTTGTAATTCACAACGGCATTACTAAACAACCGTTCCACAAATTCTTTATCGTCTTTGTCCTTGTAATCCGGCAACAATTCATTTTTTCCGTGGCTCACAAACGATTTTAGCGTTCTAATCGCGTGGCTCAGGCAGTATTCAATGTCGTCCACCCAATAAATGCTCTGCTCTTCTATCCAAGCATAAATATCTTCGTTGTCCTCAATAGAGTATTCTAATATCTTGGTAATCAACAACTTATCTTCGCTCAACGACCGCTCGGCGCGTGCCATATATTGCTGATAATAGGGAGTAGATAGTATTTTGTGGTACAATTTTTTGAGCACATCTTTTGACCACAGCATTTTTTCTTGTTGCGCCCAGGCTTGCAATGGCGCGGTTTCGCGCAAAAGTTGCACAAAAGTATTGTCCGCAAATTTGGTATTAGGATTTTTTTCTTCCTCGCAAGGACGTTGCTTTTGCTTGCCCAATGCTATTTGCTGCGCTGCATAGTCGGCAAGAGCAATGGGCAGCACCAAAAAGTACCCATACAATTCGTAGGTTTTGTGCAGGCTAAACATCAATTCTTTGGTGGCAAGGTCGGCAAGCCCGCCACCTGCATTGAGGTAACCATACAATGTTTTAAGAACTTTTATGCGAATAAAACGGCGGCTCAACATATCTTCTAATTCAAAGATTTTAATTTGTTGAAAATCAATGTATTACATTGTCCAATAGAAGATAAACATCAAAATGTTCTCATTATTGGCACTGCAAAGATATACATTATTTTGGCTATTGCCATTTTTTTTGAAAAAAAATCACAAAAAATTTGGAAATGTAAAAACATTGTTCTAATTTTGTATCGATTTCAAGTTTAAAATAATTACAATTTTAAAATGGATACAGTTGTACATAGTCAAGTGCTGGATAGGTTGCAAAAGCACGGCGTAAAGCCCTCTGCTCATCGAATGGCAATTCTGGGCTATATGATGCAGCACTATAATCATCCTTGTGTGGACGAAATTTTTGCTGCCCTTGTGCCCCACTATCCCACTTTGTCAAAAACAACAGTTTACAATACTTTGCAATTGTTGGAGCAGCAAGGCGCCATTATAGAAGTGGACATTGATAAAAAAAATACGCACTACGATGCAGACAATGTTCCTCACGCTCATTTTATGTGCCATCAATGCGGCAGAGTGTTTGACTTTGAAATTAAAGAAAAAAACACTATATTTGCTAAAAAAAAGGCGGGTTTTGTCATCGTCGAGCAACAAGTTTATTACAAAGGCTACTGCAAAGATTGTAATGCCGCAAAAGATAATTAAATTATTGAAATTCAACAAATTAGAATACGATATTGAAAAATTACTGATAGGTAATTTTTCAACTAACAACTAAATTCTCTTTATTTTTTTACTTTAAATTTTTTATTATTATGAAAAAGAAATGGATTTGTACTGTGTGCGGTTATGTGCACGAAGGAAACGAGGCGCCCGATGTGTGCCCACAATGTAAGCAACCCAAAAGCAAGTTCAAAGAACTTGTAGAAACTGCCGGAGCGTTGCAGTTTGCCGACGAGCACGTGATTGGCGTTGCCAAAGGAGTTGACCCCATTATTTTGGAGGGGCTCAATGCTCACTTTATGGGCGAAGCCACCGAAGTGGGGATGTACATCGCGATGAGCCGTCAGGCTGACCGCGAGGGCTACCCCGAAATTGCAGAGGCTTTTAAGCGTTACGCTTTTGAGGAAGCCGATCACTGCGCGAGGTTTGCCGAATTGCTGGGCGACGTTGTTTGGGACACCAAAACCAATCTCAAAAAACGTATGGAAGCCGAATGCGGCGCTTGCGAAGACAAAAAACGCATAGCCACCTTGGCAAAGCAGCAAAATTTGGATGCCATTCACGACACCGTGCACGAAATGGCAAAAGACGAGGCTCGCCACGGCAAAGGCTTTGAGGGCTTGTACAACCGCTACTTTGCCCAAAAATAAAGCAATAGAAACGGTTTATGTAATGAAAAAGCAGTGTGATTTTTTCACACTGCTTTTTTTGTATTTTAAAGTAGTAATGTGTATTTGCCGGAAAATTTTGCAACTTATTTTGCGACTATTTGTCCACAAAATTTTTATTGTATTTGCAACGCAAACAACATTTCTACAAAGGTAGCATTTTGTTTTTGAATGTTATCAAAGGTAAAACTTTGGCGAACACCTGCGCTTAGCATATAGGACAACCGAAAAACGTGAAAGTCCACCATTGCCTCATAACCCACGCTGCTCAACGATTTGCGCCATACCTCCTGTTGTGCGAATGTTTTTGGAAAAATCATCGCATCGGCAAAAACATTGAGGCGCAGGCGTTTGATGTAGCATAGTGCGCCTATTTCCCAATCGGGCAAAAGTAGCGGAAATTCATAACCGACAGTGCCTGCCGTAATTTGCTGTGCTGCCAATCCTGCATATTTTACTAAACCGCGAGGTGCCTGCAAACGTGTGGCGTAGAGCCATGTAGCCATTTGTTGCCACTCGGCACCTGCCATCACGCGCAGGCTATGATTGGCTGCAATGCCCGGCAAATAAGCCGCTGCGCTGATAGTCGCCATTTTGTTCCACACATTTTGCAGGGGCAAATTCATCACATTGCCCCACAATTCCACTCCCCATTGCGGGTGCAAATCGCGGTGTGCCATGCGCGTTTGCCAATAGTAGCGAAACCCAATGTTGGTGAGGAAATAAGAGCCTACGCCATCATTTTTTATAGCCCTTTTTTCGCTGTCAAACGAAGTTTGAAAATAGGGGGTAAATCCCTGATAATAATAACTTTTGCTAAAATTGAGCGGCACCGAAATTGTAAGGTTGGCACCTCCATATACCCGTTTGTGAGGTAGTGTGGATGCGCTGTTTAAGCGATTCGTGTTCCGCTCTTCCACGTAAGGACTGACCGACAGCACCGGAAAAAATCCGGTGTAGGTGAACGAGGCAGAGCCTTTGTGAAAACCATCATAGGCATAGCGCAATTGCGTAAACGCAGTACTCAAATTGTTTTGCGACAACAAGGTAATGCCCCATTGTGAATTGTGCAGCAAGTTGCTCGCTATATTTTCGTCGGCGTGCACCGCCGCGGGCAACCAACTGTGAAAACGAAAAAGATGTTTTGCACGCGCGTAGGCTTGGGCTGCAATGTAGGCGGTGTCAAGGGTAGCGGTGTCGGCAACAAACTGCTCTTGTTGCGCCAAATGCTCTGCCAACAGCATTTGAGCAGGTGCATCAAAGTCAGTTTTTTGCCACAACAAACTATCCATTGGCATTGCGGCTAACTTGTAGCCGTGCTCGGTGTAGTGGGCAAAGTAGAGCACGGCACCATTTGCCGCAACACGCGGCGCAAATGCTCCATAGCGCACTTGCGTGAGTTGATATGCCTGCCGTGTAGCCGCTTGCAGCGCATACAAATTGTTGATGCCGTTGTATCCGCTACTAAAAAATAAGGTGTCGCCGCGTGCAGCCAAGCCCGATATTTCAAAGGATACAGGCGATAGCAGCGTAGAAAATTGTTGTGTGCGCACATCATACAATTCAATGCCGATGCCGTTGTGCGTAGTAGTCAAAATTGCCAACTGATGATGATTGAGCCAAGCCAAATCATTTATTTCTTGCAAAAATGGCAATTGAACAAGCGTTTTTATTGTTTGCAAACTGCTGTCAATCAACAGGATAGATTGCACGCCATGGCTATTCTTTTGCACCACTGCCAACTCGTTTTTTTCGTTTGCCGCAGGCGAAAAAAATCGTTTTTTATGCGTGATTTGCTGCTTTTGTTGCGCGGCAACATCATACCTCCAAACATCCGAAAAACCTTGCTGCTCCCAGCGTATAGAAGGGCTGTACTCTGTCCAAAAAAGACGATTGCGATGGTAAAAAAAGCGGCTGCTCACGTTGCCCAAGAGGCTCACTTGTGAGGTGGTTGCATTGCTGTCGATCCGCACCAAACGTGGGCTGCGGGCTAATGACGTTTTTTGTGCCCACAGATTTTGCTGCTCGTCCACCGCAAAATTTTCATAACTCACATACTCTTTTTGCTCTCTTTTTTTCTCGGTAGGCAATTGTTGAAGATGGCTCAATGCGGCGGTATCATTATGTTTGTAGAGGCTATCCAAAAATGTTTGTGTTTCTCGGTACAAGCCTGCGGTGTATTGCCCTGTATATTTTTTGACCGCCAAAGTTTGTGGAAAAAGCAAAAACGGATATTTGCCGATGTAACTAAAAACGTTTGCCCACAACGATTTGCCGTAACGGTAACGTCCATAAGCCACCATCTCATAGCCAAAAACGTAATGATTGGGTACAAAATTTTTGTACGAACCCAGAAAAATTTTGCTGATGCTATATTTTTTTTCGCGCTGCACAATGGGTTTTAAACCTATGCCAAAAGATGGCATACGTCCCCTGCCCGAGCACGAGAGAGCGGTTTCGGCGGCCACCGCATCGCCCTCAAAGAGCCACATATCGGTGAGTGCCGACGGAATAGCCAATGCCTGTTCGCCCAACACAAACGACAGCCCGCGCGTAAACCCAACATTGAGCCGCGATGTTTGCACCACGTGCCGATATTCGTGCAGCACCAATTGCGTGAGCCACAACTGAGGATAGGTCTCGCTTGGCGGCGTTGTGAGCAACTCCACGCGACGAGGTGCCCATATTACCCAACCGTTTGAAATGCCGGTGTGCGGATGCAAAACGATGGGTATTTTGCGAGGCTCATTGCCCAGCGATTGCAGCACAGGCAAGCGCAGGCGTTGTAGCAAGCGGAACACCTGCTTGCCTTGCTCGCTGCTGCTGTCGGCAAAAATTACGTCAAAGTATTGATTTTGGATGTGCTGCCACCGCACACGAGAGGGGTCATTGCCGTAACTAACATATTGGGCAATGGCAGTGAGCGAAAAAAACAAACTCACACACGCGCAGCATAAACGGAGCCTCACTTTCCAATCCCATTCATAATTTCGGTTTGTATATTGATAGATTCTTCGTGCACCAATTCAAAGAATTTTTTGATAAACTCAGGGTTGATGCCCATTGCCTTGCCCATTTGCTGACGGTGACGAATCAACTGTTCCCAACGATTGAGTTGCAATGCCATCAGGTTGTTGTTCTTTTTGTAATTGCCAATTTTGCGGGCAATGTCCATTCGTTGTCCCAATTTTTGCAGCACTATATCATCCAAATTGTCAATGTCTCTGCGGTATTCCTCCAATTCGTTGCGTGCCTCCTGTTGGGTGGGCGATATTTCGCGCAAGCACAAATCGGCAATCATTTGCGTATAGGCCGATGGCGTGAGTTGTTGCTGGGCATCGCTTTTGGCAATGCCGGGATTGTTGTGCACTTCTACCATCAAACCTGCCATATCAATGTCCAATGCTTTTTGCGCTACAAGCGGCACCAAATCTGCGATGCCGGCAATGTGGCTGGGGTCGCAAATGATGGGCAAGTTGGGGCAAATAGCCCGCAACTCAATGGCAATGCTCCACATAGGTGCGTTGCGAAAAGGCGTTTTTTCAAAACCCGAAAACCCTCTGTGAATGGCAGCCAACTGCGTGATTCCCGCACGGTTCAAGCGTTCCAGCGCTCCTATCCACAGTTGCAAATCGGGATTCACAGGGTTTTTGACCAACACGCATATTTGCGAGCCGCGCAGCGCATCGGCTATATCCTGCACCGAAAAAGGGTTCACCGAAGTGCGCGCACCCACCCACAACAAATCGACACCGTATTTGAGCGCCAATTCTACGTGTTCGGTGGTGGCTACTTCGCAAGCGGTGTGCAAGCCGGTTTCTTTTTTTACCATCTGCAGCCACTTCAAACCCACTTCGCCCACGCCTTCAAAAGCACCGGGGCGCGTGCGCGGTTTCCAAACGCCTGCTCTAAAATAACTCACGCGGTTCATTTTTTTGAGTTGCTGTGCGGTGTCCAGCATCTGTTCCTCGCTTTCGGCACTGCAAGGTCCTGCAATTTGAACGGGCCATCGCGAATTTTCCAAATGATTGGGAATGGGCGTAATTGTTAGGTCTAATTTCATATTTAAAAAAAATAAAAAAACAAAGGTAATAAAAATTTGCTGTTTTATGGGTCAATAATTTTTCCAATTTGATTGGCTTCGCTCATCATTTGGTGCAATTTTTGGGTATCGGCAGCATCAATATATTTTTTGAATTGTTGCAGATTCTCAATGTAGGTCTGCAATGCAGACGACAGCAAGGCAGCGTTTTGCAAAAAAATGGGTGTCCATGTGTCGGGCGAACTTTTTGCCAAACGCACGGTGGATGCAAATCCTGTGCTTGCCAATTCCAAAATATGCTGCTCGTCTTTTTCGACCTCCAGCACGGTTTTGCCCAACATAAACGAACTGATGTGCGAAAGGTGCGACACATAAGCCACGTGTTTGTCGTGCGCCGCCGCGCTTTCGTAAAAAAGCACCTGCGTTCCAATGTTGTGATACATAGATACAACCCACTCTATGGCTTCGTTGGCGCTGTATTGAGGCTCGCACACTATGGCTTTTTTGTCCTCAAAAAGGTGGTCAACGGCGGCTTGGGGACCCGAATATTCGGTGCCCGCCATAGGGTGCGAAGCCACAAACTGACTGCGTTTGGGATGATTGCGAAATTGCGTGCAAATACCATCTTTGGTAGAACCCATATCCACCACCACAGCCGAAGGCAATAGGTTGTCAAAAATGGTGGGCAACAACTGCCGTGCAATGTGCACAGGCACTGCCAAAATTACCATATCTGCCCCGCTGACGGCGGTTGGCAGCGGTTGTATTGTGTCCACCAAACCCAGTTGCAGGGCTTGGTGGGCGTGCTGCGGGTTGCTCTCAACGCCCGTGAGGTGCGCTGCAAAACCTACCCGCCGCAACGACAACGCCAGCGAGCCGCCAATTAAACCGATGCCTACAAATGCTATATTCACAAGTCAAATAATGAAAAATAAAAATTGATTTGACCAACAAAAAGAGCAACAACCTGTATTGTTGCTGCTCTCGTTTTGCGGTGCGGACGAGACTCGAACTCGCGACCCCGTGCGTGACAGGCACGTATTCTAACCAGCTGAACTACCACACCTTGTTTTGAACGCCACAAAGGTAAGCATATTTTTTGATTTGCCAAATGATTTTGATAAAAAAAAACAGCCAACAAATAAAAATCTGTTGACTGCCCCTGATTATGAAAACAAATAATCTATACTGTTTGCTCTATTATACGAGGAGTTACAGACACAAAGGAACGCCCTTTGGTTTTTTTGGCAAAACTAATCACTCCATCAACGAGTGCAAAAAGCGTGTGGTCGCGCCCTATGCCCACATTGACACCCGGATAGTGCACCGTGCCGCGCTGCCGCACAATAATGTTGCCCGCCTTGGCGGCTTGTCCTCCAAATAACTTTACTCCTAATCTTTTGCTGAGAGAATCGCGTCCGTTCCTGGAACTACCGACGCCTTTTTTATGTGCCATTTTTATTAAATTTTATGCGTTAATACTTGCAATTTGAATGTGTGTAAACAACTGACGATGCCCGTTGAGTTTGCGATAGCCTTTGCGGCGTTTCTTTTTGAAAACCAATACTTTTTCGCCTTTGATATGGTTCAAAATTTTTGCTTCCACGTTGGCACCCTCTATAACCGGCGCGCCCACGTTGATTTTGCCATCGTTGTCCACCAACAGCACCTTATCAAAGGTAACCGACGAGCCTTCGACTCCCGAAAGCCGATGAACAAAGATTTTTTGGTCTTTGGCAACCTTGAACTGCTGCCCTGCTATTTCTACAATTGCGTACATTTCTTCTGTCAATATAAATAGGTAAAAAACACCCTTCAAACAAAAACGGACTGCAAAAGTAGATATATTTTTTGGATTTGCAAAAAAAATGCAACAATTTTTTTATTTTTTTACATTATTGCCCGATAAAAATCAAATAAAAGTGGGTGGGAATGCCCGCTACCAACCCGAAGGGTTGAATTTGCATAACCGTAGGTAAGCGCAGCGCAGCCTGCGGACAAGACAATGAGCAGGCAACTGCCTGAAAGGCAGGACTGAATTAAAATCCCGCCTTTGGCTCCGCCGATTTTCAATTCAGGCGGTAGTGGGGCTATCTGTTTCGTCCGCAGGTCGATGACCTGCGGTTATGAAAATCCCGCCCATTCGGGCGATAGGTAAAATATTCGAAAATTTTATCCGTCTGTGGGTAAATTGAAAATTTTCATGTACCTTTGTACTATAAAATTCCATGCAATGAGTAAAAAACGTGAAATGTTGTAATTTTCGTTTTGTACACTCTATTGTATAAAAATGGCAATAAAATGGATACTCTAATATAAAATAGAATTACTATGGAAGTAACTGTAGATGTTATCAACAAAGGTGCAATGCCTCTTTTGAGCGGAATGGAGCAGTTGCAACTTATCCGCTTGCACTTGCCCTTTACCTCAAAAAAACTCGCTCCGCAAAAATTGTCACAAAAATTTGCAGGGGCATTACACCTTTCTAATAAGCAATACGAAGCATTCCAATCATCTTTAAAAAACAGCAAAGACGAATGGGAACGGAATATTTAATGGATTCAAACGCCGTAATTGATTATCTGAACAATATGCTACCGCCTTCGGGAATGGCATTTGTCTCTAAGATTGTGGACGCAACGCCCAGCATTTCGGTTATATCACAAATTGAAATTTTGCGATTTAACACCCCGCTTCACGCGCACAAAGTATTGGCTGCTTTTATTGATTATTGCAAAGTGTATCCGTTGGACAAAGAAGTGGTGCAAATT
>BNTQ01000041.1 GCA_025996715.1 Bacteroidia bacterium
CCTGTTATTCCAGCAACAGGGACAAACGTTTGACCATCAGGCACATAGCCTGTTCCAATAGGCGTTCCTGTCAAAGCGTTAAAAGCGTCTGGCAAGGGAATACCATTAGGTACAGTGAGCAATTCTACACTTTGAGGGGCTATACCCAAAGATGCACTTGCAGGAAGGAGACCATTGCCAATAGTGTCTGTTGATATTAAGCGGATTTTAGCAAATGGACGAGTGAGTGTGAACGGGCCAATGGGGGTTCCTTTGGCTACAGTTACTCTCTGTTTTACCGTATAGGCATCGCGCGAATCATCCGATACCGTGTGCGCGTCGTTCCACGTGATGCTATGGAGACCGACACTGGTGTTGTAGTGCAAGTCAGTCTCCGCATCAGTAGCATCTGTAAAATCTGCCCAGAATACGAAGTCGTAGCCATCACCGGGCAGGCGCATTTGAAAATTGACCCCAGCAGCCAATGAAGCTGCAGTCAATGGGTTTACTACAACAGTGTCACGGTGTACACTCGCACCACTCGTGTTGTACACCTCCAACAAGTAGCGCAATGCAACTGCACTACTACTACCCAAGTTGGTAGCCCCGCCGTCGCCGGAGGCTTTTGCGAGTGAAGACTTACCTGCCGCACCGTACGGGGCAATGGTTTTTGGGACATTCACCGAGACAGTGAAGTCCACTAACTCGCCACTACTGTTAGTGGCAATGGCTCCATATCTTGTCTCATCGTTAGAGCAAGAAGAGCCTGCGAACGCAGCCGCTGCGGCTGCTACAAAGAAAAGTTTTTTCATAAAAAATAACAATTAAAAAATTAAAAAAAAGAAAAAATAAAAAAAAATGTGAAAAAAAATTCAAGTTTCATTATTCATTGTCCGTTAGGACATTCATATCAATAGAACATTTTGCAAACATCGTTTATTGCGCGCGGACAGCGATTGTTTTTCAAGGCATTGCTGTTGCACCGCGCGCCGTGTGCGACCTGTCCTTTTATTTTTATTGATATGCAAGCCCTATGGGCTAAACACCAATTACAATTCATTGTCCGTTCTCAAATAAATAAATTTCCTCATTTCGTAGAGCCGTTACCTTGAACTGTTCGGAATTTCCGAACAGTAGCCCATCATTACCCATCTGTTCCAAAATGGAACTTGTGAGTATGCTTGGAATCCCAGCATACTGTCAATTCTCAACTCTCCACTCTCCATTGTCCGTTAGGACATTCATATCAATAGAACATTTTGCAAACATCGTTTATTGCGCGCGGACAGCGATTGTTTTTCAAGGCATTGCTGTTGCACCGCGCGCCGTGTGCGGTGGTTGCGTTTTCCGTAGGCTGCGCTTCGCTTGCCTACGGTTATGCAAATTCAACCCTTCGGGTTGTAACGGGCGAGCAAACCTCGCCCCTACAAATCGGCATTATCCATTATCCATTATCAATTCTCAACTCTCAATTCTCAACTCTCAACTTGGTTAAGGCCAGTTGGGCAAATAAATCACCGTGTCGCCTTTGAATCTGTCGTCTATGCCTACTCCGCCTTGGTTGATGTCTTGGGTCAAAAATTTTCCTTTTACTATTGTTAGTTGGTTGCGTTTGAGTTGTATGGGCTTGTGGTCTTGTTCCAAGTCTATGATATTGTGCACAAATGTGCTTGTACCACCTGTTGTGGGACGGTAAATGGTGAAGGTGGCATAAATGTTGTTGGTGTTTTGCACCAGCACATAATCCTCTGCCAGCAACAAGGTTGTATCGGCGGCGGGCAAGGCTATATTGGAGCGCTGATAAGTGCCCATTTGAACATAATTGCCCACTTGCGCTGTGGATACATTGTATTGCGAAGGCAGATGCGTCAATCCGTAATCACATTTGACCGTCAATGGCGACAAAGGAGGCGGCGGTTCGCCGTTGCGAGCGGCAAAGGATATATAGGTTTGCACATCGGTAGCCACAACTTGGTAGTGTGCAAAAGGACGTATCAATGCCACAATAACGGTTTGCGTGGGCACCGAGTTTTGTCCTGCAAAATGGGCGATATTCAATATGCCTTTGCCTGCGTGAGCATCTTTTTGTACATTGTAGCCTGCGGCTACGGCTGTGGGGATAATGTTCACTGTTTGCAGGTCGTGTGTGTCGTAGTATTTGTCGGCAAGCGTGCCTCTATCCACAAAATCTGCCCACACCAATAGGGTGTAGCGCGCGGGCGCCAATTTAACCTGTATCTCCTGCAATTGATAAACGGCAACGCCTGTGCAGGGCTGCGCAGCCACTATTTGCGCGGCACGCTCGCCCGCAACGGCGCCCGTGGGCGAAATAGGAATAAAATCTATCACAAACCGAATATCCTTGTCGGTATTGCTTGCCCCAACTGAGGGATGGTTGGTCATTTTTAGTTCGGTAAGGTTCACGGTTATTCTCGTTTTCACATCCATCCTTGTGTCGGTCATATCTTCGTCGGGATATTGAAAAACGGTTTTACAAGATGCTGCCATCAACAGGGTACACCCAACCATGAACAATAACCTACCCCCCGCCCAAAAATGGGAGGTGCGGGTATTTCTTATAGTATTATTATTGAGCATGATAAAAAAGTATTAAGTTTCAAAAACAATTCATTCATTTTCTATTAAAATTTGTATCCAATTGCCATACTTGCGCGCGTAATGCCCCAGTAGTTGCGTGTGCCGTAGCCTAAGCGCTCGCCGAGTCGATAGTCTCCTTCGTCCGTATTGTTAAATATATCATATTGAAAATGCGCATAGCCCAAGCCGATTTCAAACTCCAAAAATATATGTTCGTTGCCCGCCATTGTTGCATATCCGTAACTTAATCCTGCACCATAAAACGGTTGTCCTTTTTCGCCATCGCGTAGTTGATAGCGCTCGTCGTCCCATGCGATATTAAAATAGCCTGAATGGGCGTGCAAGCCCAAAAAACTGCCTTGCTGTTGCTGTTTTTTTATCCACCAGCGCCATTCGGGTTGCAGCAGCAACAGTCGAAATGAGTACAGGGGCGATAAAGTATAAGGCGAATAGGCAATGGGCAAACACAATGACCATTGCCTGCCAAAATTGGCTTCCACCTCTATATTAGCCACCACAGGCACCCAATAAAGCACATTGGTTTTGAGCGCAAAGCCTGCAAAAACCTTATTCGTGGGCTGTTGGGCTGCATTCACGGTGGTTTCCATTGCTTTTAAGGATACAATTTGCGCCTTGGAGGTTTCTACCAACATCAGTTGTAGCAATACTATTATTATGAGTGTAATTCGTTGCATATAAGTTTAAAATTTTAAGCGTTTCATTTTTTTTTAGGGGCGCAAAGGTAGTTAATTTTTCAAATAAACCAAATGTAATTTAATAAACAATTATCAATTTAAGTTAGTCCACAATAGTAATCTCTACCCTTCTGTTTTTGGCACGATTGGCTTCGGTGTCGTTGGGCAATATGGGCTGCAATTTGCCTTTTGAATCCACCTCAAGGCGTTTGGGGTCTATTCCTTTGTTGATTAAATAATTGCGTATCTCTGTGGCTCGGCGCATTCCAATCAAGTAATTTATTTGGTCGGTGCCAATGTTGCAAGTGTGTCCGGTGATTACCACATTGATGTAAGGATATTTTCGGAGAATTTCGACTTTCCTATCCAATACTTTAATGTAGTTTTCGGGCAATTCTATAGTAGAGATGTTGTATTGTTGTATGGGGTCGGCAAGCCCTTTCAAATCACGGCTGTAGTGGCTCCTATTGGTAATAGAATCTCTCCTTTTTTCGGCAGCCAAAATAGCGTTTGCCTTTTTTTGTGCTTCTGCCAGCATTTCGTCGGCGCGCTGCTGTGCTGCCTCCACAATAGAATCGGCTTTTTGTTGTGCAAAAAATTCGGTAGAATCGGGCTTTCTTTCACCAAAGTCGTCCATAACAGGGTTGATAGGCGTCTTTTTGGTTCCCAACGACAGTGCTATTTTGACCCCCAATGCCAGCGGCGACACGTGGTCGGTAATGCGATACTTAGTTTCGGGATTGTGCGAAGTGAGCACGCTATTGACATGAAATGGTTTTGAGGGCAACAAGTCGTTCCACTCCAACACATTGCGCTCGCGGTTGGCAATAATATCATTCAAGCCATAATCCAAATAAACGCCTGTGTAGAGTTTATATTTGGGCGAGAGTGTCCACCACAAACCTGCTTCCAAAGAGGCAGATACGGCTACTTTGAGTTTCAAAGCACCACTCGCGCTCTCGTTGTCAAACTCACCAAAGCCAAGTGCCTTTGCATCCGGTGCCCACACCTCGTAGGTGGGCGGCACGCTCATATTAAGATAGAGGGCACGGTTGGAAACGGTCAAACCCGACACCTTAAAGGAGGCTGCAAGGGGTATGCCCAATTTGTAGCCCGCCTGCAGTTGAAAATTCCCTACTCTAAACTGAAACATCAATGGGATGTTGAGATATACTGCTCGTTGTGCTTCGGTGTGCCCCTCAAATGTGGTGTGCAAGTCCATCCAGTCGCCGGTATTATCTTCCAAATCGTGCGTAATTAGATGCACGCCATTGGTGATGGATGCAGAGGAATTGTACAAGGCTACGCCCAAGCCTGTGTGGATGCCCCACAGCGGCGCGATGTTGAAAGTGTAGCCCAAGCCGCCGCCGCCGCCAAAACCAACGTATTGCGCACCATTGGTCATTCTATAGTTGAGCGTGGACAAGCCGCCATTACCATAGATGCTAAATTCGTGCCTATCATAGGTGGTGGTTTGGGCATTTGCCGTTAAACCCATACACAGCAGCCAAGTGCTCATAATAACAGTATATCTCTTCATTTTTTAGTTTAATTTGATGTTTATTTTATATTTACAAAAACTAATACAGCACTACCTTTCCAACATTATTGTCCACCTTGATAATGTACACTCCTGCCGAAAGATGGAGGGTAATGGCAGCATCGTCGGACAAAACTTGTTTGTGCACCAAGGTGCCGCTTATCGAATACACCTCTGCTGTTTTGCCTGCCAAACTATTGCCCTCGGCGGTAACAATGTGCAGCGTTTGCCCCACAACAGCCGGATTGGGATAGACCTTTGCCTTGCCCGCAGCCACTGCGGTGATGCCGGTAGTAATGGTCATATCCTTGAGGGTAGAATGTATAACTGTTCCGTCGGTGAACAACACTTCAAAATAGTAGGTGTGCCCCAACAGCGGATAGCCATCCGTTTCGTCTGACCACGAAAGTCCTGTACCCACCAATACACTATCGCGATACCAATTACAATTGATTACTACCATAGGGTCGAGTTTCAAATCATTGAACAATCTTTTGATGTCAAACAGCAGTGCATCGTTCCACTTGGCGGCAACATAATCGTCAAAGTACAACAATTGTATAATGGTAATTTCGTAGGGCAATACGGTAATGCCGTCGGATGCCAGCACGTCAAAGGTAATGGTGTGTGCGCCTGCACGAGTTACGTTCACCAGAAATGAATTGCCCGCAACGCCATTGTACATCACTGTGGCACCCACATCTTCGGTAACCACTGTTACCGTCAGGTGGGTTGACCTATCGGCTACCGTGTAAGTACCGGCGGGATTCTCTACCGTGTTAGAAACGCTGATGCTGTTGACGTTGGTGTTGTTGTGGGTCAATACTACGGTTGTTGTTACCTCTGCGGCATCAAAGTAGTTGGCATTGGGTTCCACATAAGCCGTTATTTCGATGGTGCCCGATTGCAGCGGCTGCAAAGTGTCGTTAGAGAGAGCGGCATAAACAGCATCCGTTGGGCGCAGGCGGAACTTCACCGGCAACGACGGCGCAGTGGGTGATGTTGTAGTTGCCACCAATGTAGTATCGCCATGATAAACTTTATATCCTGCCGGGAAAGCAAAGTTGATGCTCTGCGATGCTTTGGTGATAGCATAATTACCGGGGATAAAAGTAGTAATTTCATAGTTAGCCGCAGCGAGCGTACCTATTCTAAAAGCGTAGGTACCCACACTGTCGCCGCTTGCGCTGCTATCGCGGCTCAAGGCGCCTGTGAACGCATCGGCTTGATTGTCGCCCAATAGGAGCGGCGCAGCAATGAAAGTGAAAGGCTGGTCAGACTCTCCATACACCTTGGTTTGTCCCACATTGGGCGCTACCGTAATAGGCGCCTTAGTAATTTCAAATAAACCAGAGGCTAAGGTAATAGCATAGTTATCAGCATCGAGCGTACCTATTCTAATTGCGTAGGTACCCACATTGTCGCCGATTGCGCTGCTATCACGGCTCAAGGCTCCTGTGAGTGAATTGCCTGCATTGTCGCTTCCACAATAGGTTGCGGCAGCGAAAGTAATCACAGGGTCAGGTTGCCCATACACTTTGCGCTGTGCCGTATTGGGCGTTATTGTGAGCGGGGCTTTGGTAATGTTGGCGGTAACGGTAGCCGGCTGTGCTGTGAGCAGGTAGTTGCCTGCTTTTGCACCGTCCAATGCAAATCCGCTAAAGATTACATCCTTGCCTGTGCCTACGTCTTTGGTATCATAATGGGCACTATAATCTGCCCTTTTGATATACAAACCGGAACCAAGCCCTCCTGCAGTATCTGCCGTCAGCGCATCGACTATCACGGCATTATCAAACACCACATTACCCGGCTGTATTGTCGTTGTGCCGTCGTAGGTCTTTTGGGGTTGTACCGTAAGCCCGCCAATAGTAACCTCGCGCGGGGTAATTGCAAACGTTACCGGCGGCGTCGATAGCACCACATCGTAGTTGTCGGCGCTCAGCGAGCCTAACACAATGTTGTAGTCGCCCACATCTTCGCCTGCAACACGTGCCAAGGTATCGGTGAGCGGGTTAAACACCAAGTTGCCGCCGCCGGGTAAAGTATCGGCACCCACCAAGCCCGAAACCGTGTAATCCAATACAGGGTCGGCGTAGCCGTATATCTTCTCCTGTCCTGCTGTAGGCGTAACGGTAAGCAATTTTTTGGTGATGTTGGCTTTGATAGTATCCACCAAGGTGTCCACCAAAACGTAGTTTTTGAGAATGTCCGCATAGTAGTCCGGTGTAAAGCCTTTCATACTGTCCGCTATCAGTTCAAAACCTCTAAAGGTGATGGGTTTATTGTTGCCCACCGCAGAGTCTGCAAACAAAACCGCTCCTACCTTGAAGCCCAAGTAACCACCGTCCACGTTGCCTACAATAATGGGCGACTGCGAGAGAGAAAGCGTGGCACTGTCGGTGCCGTCATATACTTTGTCGGCTACCAACAAGTTGGATATACTCACCGGACGCGGCACAATATGGAACGAGTCTGCCCTTGTGGGTGACGAGTAAGGTGCTCCACTAATATCCACGTAGTGTGCCAAATACGGCTCGTAGTTGTCAAAGGTGAGGTTGCCCAGAGTGTAAGCACGCACACCTGCATTTTCGTGTCCATTGGTAGAATCGCCCACCGCTGCGGTTGCACGCCCCAACAAAGTACTACCTATGCCCAAATGATTTAAAGTATCTGCCAATGAGGGCTCACTCCAAGTTTCGCGCAAGTCCGCTGTTACCAAGGTAAATGTAAATTCTGCGGGTTCGGGGTCGTCATACAACTTTTGCTGACCGCTATCGGGCACAATGCCCAAGTCGGCTTTCTTTAACAAGAAGGCGGTGTCTATACCCTTTGCCGCGCCCTCTGCAATAGCAAGAGTGTTGACCGTACCATCCGCCCAAATGTAGATGTCAAAAGTATCTACTTTCAACGAATCCAATTTACTACCTTCAAAGGCAAATTTGACGATATTTCTATCTATGCCTGCTATCTGCACCGTAGCCGAAGTAGCATCGGTAGTGAGAGAATCTATGAGCGTAAGGTCATCACCCGACACAGGCTTTGACACATTATGGCGAGTGGCTATATCGTAGTAGATTTTGGCGTAAAGGGGTATCGCTTGCAAATCTACGCTATCCACGCTCACCCAAATGGTGTCGGTGCAGGGGGCGGTTTGCGGGAAACTTTGATACTTGCCCCAGCCTTGTGTTACTAATGAGAATTTGGGTGTATTTTTCAAAACTACCACTCTGATATCCCTATTCACAGTGTCGTAGAGAGATGCATTGTCGGGGTAGAATGTGGCAGCGTACGAAGCACCGCTATCAGGTCCGTAATTTGTAGTAGCCGATTGGATGGTTACAGGAGTTAGAATGGCAGCGGAATCTCTCCACGCCCAACGACCTGCTATGGGAACAATGGTACCATTTATGCTGGCACCCACCACTACCAATGGAATGCGCACCGTAGCCAAGGTTTCGCCATAAAAGCCCACCAAACTATCCACACCTCCCACAGGGGTAACATTACCAACATAGTCGTGCAAGGGCACTACCACGCGAGGCGTTACCTTGTGCTGGGTGGCTGGGCTTGTAGCCCACACACCGCTACCGCCAATGTTGCCGGTGCTGTCAAATACAACCCCGCCCGTAGCAATGTAGCCTGAGGGAGCGTTGGTTACAAGGTTGCCGTTGTTTTGAATACGTCCGTTCACCGTTAAGTTCCAGTTGTTGGTTACGTTGCCGGCGGGTTGTTCAATCACTACTTTGTTGTTCACTATCAAAGTACCCACATTGCCCGTTACACCAATGGTGGCGGTTTTGTTCACTACCGTGGTGCCGTCCAAAATAAGAGTATCGTTAGCAGTGTTGGCAGCATCTACCGTGAACAATGTGTTGTCCACTTTGAAGGCATCCAAAGTAACTTTACCGTCGATGATGAGCGGAACTGTACTAGTAGGGTCAAGCGTCACCGCTACACCACTTATATCAAAATCCGCAATGTGCACGTTATCCAAGTAAATGGGTTGATTTGTAAACCACTGATTACCTAAACCTCCTACAGGGTTAAGTAATGGCTCGTCAGCAATCTTCACAGCGTAGTTGCTGCTATTGTCGGCAGCACTGCTGTATAAACGGAAACCTTCTGTATGATTACCTAAGTTAATTATTTTGCTGGTAGCATCCACTGTATAAGTACCACCTACAAAGGTTTCATAATCTGTGCGCCCAAGGTCAATGTTGGTTACGCCATTAACCGTACCACCGCCCGAAACATCTATACCACCAAAAATATACCCGCCGGATGTCGTACTCCGGTTCACAAATAAACCGCGCCCTGCAGTTCCTGCAATATACAACACAGCAGTGTTGTTGAACGTGCCGGTTACGTCATTGATGATTAAGCCTTCATTGTAAATATCAGATGAGTTTATCAATAAACCCTTATTGGTAAAGGTTGCTTCGCTGCCTATGGTAACGGTTTGGTTAGCACCTACGGTTATACCTACGGTAGTATTGGTAGTATTATTGATGAATGTACTATCCACCACGATAGTGCCTGCGCCATTCACTGTCAAACTGCCGGTGCCCAATACTTCTAACTTGGCACCGCCTATTTGCAAACCTGCGGCACCAGAACCTGTGAGGGTATTGTCGCCTTCCAATCTTATATATACCCTGCCACCACCGTTATCGCTGCAAGCAGGCGTCGCGCTCAAATCTAAGGCTACAGCACCCGAAGCGGGGGCAAGATTTACGTTGTGCAATATGATGGTATCGTTGCAGAATTTGTTTGTGCTGCCTGTTCCGGCAAACACATAAGGTATATCCGTTACCTCTGCTACTTTCACTACATATTTTTTAGATGAAAATGTGCCATCGCCAATGAGCCTATAAGCACCGTGAGCAGTTCCTCCCTCATGCTGTGTAGCAGCAATGGTAATTGTATCGTCGAGTACTTTGTAGCCTGCAATGAAAGTACCAAAGTCGTTTCTTGTTAAGTTAATATTGATGACACCCTTAATCGTACCGGTACCTGCAAGACCTTTGCCGCCCAATGATAGGTCAGTGAAATCAAGAGTTTGGGCAGTGTTCACAAACAAACCATTGCCGTTTTCACCGTCAATTTGTACAGTGCCGTTATTGACAAGAATACTGTCATTGACAATCACACCATCGTTGATAACCTTAACATCAATATCTACTGTCAAACTACCCTTATTGGTAAAGGTTGCTTTTTCGCCCACCGCAATCGTAAAGTTGCCGGCAGTTGTTGTGATGTCAGCCTTATTGATAAAAGTACTATCAACGTTAAGTGTGCCTGCGCCATTCACTGTCAAAGTACCGGTGCCCAATACTTCTAATTGGGCTTTGCCCACTTGCAAGCCCGGCGCACCTGCACCTGTGAGGGTGCTTGTGCCTTCCAATCTGATATATACCTTGCCAACACCGGTGCCGCCGCAATCAGGCGTCTCGCTCAAATCTAAGGCTACACCCGAAGTGGGGGTAAGATTTACGTTGCGCAAGATGATGGTATCGTTGCAGAAATTGTTTTTTGGAGTGGCTTCGCCAAACACATAATCTATACCCGTTACCTCTGCTACTTTCACTACATATTTGTTGTTAGGTGTGCCATCGCCAATGAGCCTATAAGCACCGTGAGCAGTTCCTCCTTCATGCTGTGTAGCAGCAATGGTAATCACATTGCCATCTACTGTGTAGCCTGAAATGAAAGTACCCAAGTCATTTCTTGTTAAATCTATATTGATGACACCCTCAATCCTACCGGAAGGAGTACTGGTACTTGCAAGACCTTTGCCGCCCGCGAATGGGGACAATAAATTAAGAGTTTGGGCAGTGTTCACAAACAAACCATTGCCGTTTTCACCGTCAATTTGTACAAAGCCGTTATTGATAATAATACTGTCATTGACAATCACACCATCGTTGATAACCTTAACGTTAGTACCTACTGTCAAACTACCCTTATTGGTAAAGGTTGCTTTTTCGCCCACCTTAACGGTTTGTGCGCCGCTAACAATCAAAGTACCCTTATTGACAAGTGAACTATCCACTTTGATTTCGTCTGCTGCGCCGTTTAAGGTCAAACTGCCTGTTAATCCCCCAGCGATGCTATCAACAATAGTAAGTTTTGCACCTTTTATTTGCATAGCGGGAGCATCTTGCGAGCCTGTGATGCTATTGTCGCCCACCAATTTGAGGTTCACCACATCAGCATTGGATAAATCCAAAGCAGCCCCAGTGTAAGCGTTTGTCGATAAATCAATTATTGCGCCCTCTAATACTATATCCAATACAACACTATCAACGCGGTTAGGGTTGCCTGCAGACAGTATTTTTTCAGGAGCAAAGTCTTTTACAAATATAGCAAAGTCTGTCCCTGCGCCTGTTGTATTGGAAGATTCATTATTTTTGATGATGTATTTACCCACAGGATAATTGAGTTGAAGTGTCGTAGGTAAACCACCCGTGCCGTCTGTTACGGTAACAGCAAGACCGTAGGAATTTCCTGAGTTGGTAATGTCGTCGTTGGTTAAATCTATGACTACAGGTTGAGGAGGCCCAATAGGTACCTGAATAGTGTCTCTTTCTATTACCGTTTGGTACAAAGTACCGTTATCTGGCACAAAGTGCAAACCAAATTTTCTGCCGTTTGCAATCGTGGGGAAATTCGCGGTAACATTGCCTACTGCATCTGCGAAGGTTGCACCTTGGTTGTTCCACACCCACTGACCTGCGATAGGCGCGTTCACATCACCTGCACTCGTAATGGTAGTAGTAATGGGGATCGTGCTGTCATCAAATCCTGTGAATTCTATATCCTTGATGTACATTCCGTAGTAACTGATGGCTTTTGGTATGTGTGCGTAAGGTATCACATATTGAGCAGAGGTAGTACCCGGCGCCCACACACCGTTGCCTGTAAAGACACCTGTGCTGTCAAAAATAGTACCCAAGTTTTCTACCGTGCTGTTATTATCAATCGAGTTAAAGTTGCCAAAGTAACCTGCTACATCTACTTTGAGCGCAGAATTAGCGGATGCGCTACCTATGGTGAATGTGCCGCGATTGATAACGGAATCTTTCACTACTATGTACACATAATCGTTCACTGTGGTAGAACCAGCCAATAGTATTTTATTGGAGCCTTCCAAAATAAGGGTATCAAACGGAGTGCCGGTGTTTCTTTTAGAACTAATCTCCAAGTCGGTGTTGTTCACCGTCAAGCCTGCGCTTGCGCCGCCACTGCCGCCCAAAGTAACTGTGCCGTTGATGGTGAGCGGAACGCGAGGCGTTCCGTTAGGAAGCAAGGCTACACCGCTTATATCAAAATCCTTGATATGTACGTTATCCAAGATAATGGGTTCTTCTTGGTAGTAATTGTTCCAGTCGCCAAAATGCGTAGGTACTGCTGCTATCTTCACCGTGTATATGCTCTGCTTGTTCGCAGCACTGCTGAACAAACGGAAACCGTCGGGTGAATGATATGCAGCAATAGTGAGCACAGGCGGATTAACAGTACGGTCCACCTTATAACCAAATACAACGGTTTCAAGGTCATTACGTGCAAGGTCTATGTTAATGACACCGGTATTACGACCAGTTGCACTACCCAAAACATCAATACCATTATAATAATAACCGACTGCGGGCGCACCGGACGGACCAGCCACACTATTGCGGTTCACCAACTCACCATTGCCAGAACCGTCAATGTCAAGGATTGCAATATTGGTAAGATAACCATCATTGAAAATTTTACCATTATTGGTGATGTTAGCCTTAGCGGTGAGGTTTCCTTTATTAATAACCACACCTGTTGCGGCTGTTGTTATTTCAGCATAAGAAATGCAAATAGCATTGTTGGTAAGCGTGTCGTTGATGGTAATTGCACTGCCATTTACTGTAAGAATAGCGGTAGAAGTAACACCAACAACAGTATCTATGAGCAGTTTGGCATTGTTCACCGTCAAGTTTTCTATTGTGCTGCTGCTCTCCAAAACAAGGTGAACCGTAGGGTTACCATCAATATTCTTAGCATCGCTCACATCCAAAGAAGTTCCGGCTACATCTTTCAATCTGATAGGTTGTCCTTTGTAGGAGCCAGTGGGGCCGGGAATGCTGCCAAATGGGGTATTTTTTATTTCTATTGTATAGGGAGTAGTAGTTGGCGTTCCATAAAAACGGAATCCGTCAACGTGATAACCGGGTTGAATTTTATCACTAACGATGTTATATCCCGAAGCAAAAGCCACAAAGTCTCTGCTCAAGTCAACGTTAATAACACCTCCTATGCCTGCAGAAGAAGGAGCAGGTGTTGTTAAAGGTAGCGCACTTCCGTTGGTCGTATTGTAAAACAAACCATCGCCTGTGGTTCCGTCAATATCAATCCAAGCATCAGATTTAAGCGTTCCGTCATTTTCTATTACGTAGTTGTTGACCAATGTAACGTTTTCTTGAACCTGCAACTCAGCGCCGTTGGCAATATGTACGCTGTCGTTGAGCACCACAGTAAATGGGTTAGTGCCGTCACCAATGTTGTGTGGTGTGCTGTTAATGCCAAAAGTGGTAGAGCCTGCACTTACGGTGAATGTATCAGCGACTGCGTCGGCAAAGGGTTTTAAATCCAATTGGGTTGTGCCCACCGTAAGTTCGCCTACGGTTACGTTGCCGTTAATGAGTACTTGTGTGGACTGTGTTGCAGGTGATGCAAGTTGTGAAACATCAAAACTTTTGAGTTTCACGTTGTCCAACAAAATGGGGCCTCCCCGATAAATATTAGGAGTACCAAAAAATGGAGCGTCTCCTGAGCTTACCTCTACATCGTAATTTTGTTCAATAGCACTGGTGCTGCTATTGAACAAGTGGAACTGCTGCACATAGCCGCCCAAAGTAATTTTTGGAATACTACCACCACCACCATTGTTCACCAAATAGGCAGCCGCAAAAGATTCAAATGGTGCATCTGCAAAGTCAATGTTCACACGCCCGTAGATAGCACCTACACCGGTGGGCAAATTGTCAAAAGCACCTGCAGCATCGTTGTAGTTCACAAAACGTCCGTTGCCGGTGAACCAAGTAGTACCCCAATCGCCGGCACCACCGCCCGCAACGTACACAGCGCCGTTAGCGTGCATAACACCCGACGTACCATTTTTGATAAGTCCCGTATTACTGATACTACTATAGGATGTCAAGTCTCCGTTGTTGATTGCCGTGCCATTGTTGACTATAAAGAAGTTTAGAGTAGGGTCGTGGCAAGTGCCTATTATCCACGAAGGACAAGCGATGCCACTGCCAGCATTATTTTCCGCTCCAAATGTTATGGTAGTGTTATTGGTAAAATTACCACCCAAGGTCAATTCGCCTGCTGTGCCCAATACGGTGAGGGAAGAGGATGTTGCACCATAGTTGTCAACAAATACATTGCTTGTTTCCACCTTCAAGCCGGGCTCATTGCCGCCGTCCAAAGTGTTGTCGCCAACCAAAAGCAGTTGCACGGTTTTGTCTGTGCCTGCATTAGTCAAATCCAATACCGCGCCATTGGAAGGATGCACGAGGTTTAAGTTTTGCAATATCAATTTTGGGGGGTTGGTACCGCCGTCATACAAGGGGTTTCTTGCAACTTTTATCACCCAATCACTATTGGGAGTAGTACCTGCGGGGTCATTACTGTTGTATATCCTAAAGCCTTCCTCGTGAAAACCTACAATGGTGAGCACTTTGGGCGCAGTGCCCGTTACGGTATAACCCACCTCAAAAGTGCCAAATGTTTTGGCAAGGTCAATATTAATAATGCCGTGCACAATGCCGGAGCCTGCAATAGTACCATTGTTAAGAAATAGCCCATCACCAGACCTGCTGGCACCGGCTATTTCGATGAGCGCATTGTTGGTGATAGTACCCTCGTTAATAATGGTGTCATTATTAACGATAGTGCCTCCTGCGCCTATGTTGAGGGTTGCGCCGCTCGCTATTTTGAGGGTGCTGTTGAGTGTAACGGTGCCGGTGCCGTTGATGGCAAGGGTATTGCTTGACAATACATCAAACTCTTTACAATTGATTATCAAATTACTACTCGCCGCTGTGTTGATAGTAGCGTTTGCGCCAAACACAAACACAGAAGATGCAGCGGTGGTCAAATCAACCGTGCCACGAACCTCTATGATTGCCTCGCATCCCTCCACATTAATCACAGGAGTGTTTTTACCATCCATCACGGCGCCATCCAAAATGATGTGCACCGATGTTGTTACGGCTTCGTCCACGCTAATCGTGTAGAACTTGCCAGCCATGCTCGCACCTGACACAGTATAAACCTCCTGATCACTTGGTTTATGCAGTATGATTCCTCTCTCGGAGGCTGCAGCATTTCCTGTCAAGGTATATACACCTGGTGATGAACTCAAGGGGTTCGTCAAGTCAATTGGTGCCGCCTTTGCAACAACGAAATTAGCCGCAACAAGCGCACCTACTAATAATACTTTGCGCATCTGCGCACCTAATGTTTGAAGAACTGTTTTCATAAGACAAAAAATTAAATTTGAAATTCGTAATTAAAAAAAACGTTAATGACTGATAAATACCTTTGTGTGTTTGTGTTGTACTCCAAAATAAATAGACCAAGGTTGAAGCGAAGAAAATCCTTACTACATCTCGATTTCATTATTATCTATCCACTTCCAACGGCGACAAAGGTATAACCTTATTTTGTTATTTGCAAATTTTTAACACAAAAATCGTTAAAATAGTTTATTTTTTTATTTATTTAACATAAACCATGCTGTGTATCAACAAGTTACAAAATCACAAATTGTAAGTGAGCAATTTTACATTACTAATCACTTCCCCATCTTTGAGCAAAGTGCGCAATTGGTCGCCCGCTTGCACTTGCCCGGCACTGCAAAGAGGCTTGCCTTTGTACAAGGTAATAGAATATCCGCGTTGTAATATGTTTTGGGGGTCAAGCAGGTGCGTTTTGGTTTGCAATTGCTGCAACCGGTTGCGTTCGCGGGCAATGGCTTGTGCGGCGGCGGTGCGCAGGCGTTGCGGCAGATAGTCGTTGGTTTTGGCATACTGACGGCTCCAAGTTGTGGATATGCCGCGATTCAAAGTTAACAACAACTGCTGTAATCGCGCTTTGTGCGAGGCTGTTGTTTGCTCCCAAGCATCTGTGAGTTGCTGCCTGTATGCCGACAAATTATCTTCTTGGTCTTCAAACAATTGTATAAGAAATTCGGCGGCGGCGGTGGGGGTTTTGAGCATAGTGTGTGCCACGCAATCGGTTACGCTGGTGTCTTTGGTGTGCCCAATGCCGGTAATAATGGGGAGTGGAAACTGCGCCGCGTGGTAAGCCAATTCGTAGGCATCAAAACACGAGAGGTCGCTTTGTGAGCCGCCTCCGCGCAAAATGGCAACGAGGTCAAACTGCGGCAGTTGCTCGTAAATGCTGCCCAGCGCAGCAATGATGCTCTGCTCGGCATTTTTGCCCTGCACGTTGGCGGCAAATAGCGTGGTGCAAAAGCGGTAGCCGGCAGGGTTGTGGTGCAATTGTTGCAAAAAATCGTCGTAACCCGCCGCATTTTCGGACGAAATAACGGCAATGCGTTGCGGCAGCAGCGGCAGCGGCAGGGCTTTGTTCATTTCCATCACGCCCTCTGCTTGCAAGCGAGCCAGCGTCTGTTGCCGCTGCAATTCCACTTCGCCCACAGTGTAGGCAGGGTCAATGTCAATCACGTTGAGTTGCAATCCGTACAAGGCGTGGTATTGCACCGCCACGCGCAGCAGCACTTTCATTCCTTCGGCGAGCGGTCGGCCTGCGGCGTCGGCAAAATAGGGTGCCAGCGAGCGATAGACATTTGCCCAAATGGTGGCATTGGCTTTGGCTTCGAGCGATTGTTGCGCTTGGTTGCGCTGCACCAATTCCAAATAGCAATGTTGCGCCTGCGACAATTTGAGTTCGTTAATTTCGGCTACAACCCAATAGGTGTCGGGCAAAGCATCAATGGTTTGCCCAATAATTTTTTGTAAATCCAGCAACGAAATGGGCGTCATAATTCTTGCATCATTGTTTCAGGTTCTTCGTACAGTCCTTTGTTTTGCTCCAATCGTTTGAGTTCGTCGGATTTCATTTGGTCAATAGCCTCTTGGTCGGCAGCCACGCCATTGGTGTATTCTACGCTGCGCAGTATTTTGCCGTGAATATCGTAAAATGTCCACTTGCCTGCCCGCAAATTGTTTTGGTATTGCCCCTCGATGCGAATTTGATTGTTAGGATAATAATAGCGCACGCCGCCTTCTTGGATGCCGTCTTTGTACATCATTTCAAACTGCATTCGCCCTTGCTCGTCCCATTGCTCGTAAAGTCCGGTTGGCACGCCGTTGGCAAACCGCCGCCGCTCGTACAATTGTTCGCTTTGCGGGTAGTAGTGCAGTTGTTCGCCGTTGAGTTGCTCGTTGTCGTTGTAGGTTTCTTGCAAGGTGAGCAAGCCTTTGTCAAAGTATTGCCACAAGCCTTGTTTTTGTCGTTCGTTGATGTAAAACCCTGTGGCAACAAGGCTTCCAGCGGTGTTAAACAATTGCACCGCCGCAGGTTTTTGGCTATTGCCGGTATATTCAATAATTGCCATCGGCTTGCCGTCTTCGTAGTAACGATACATAGTGCCGGCCGGTTGGTTGTTCACAAAATAAGTTTTGTAGGCAACGTTGCCATTGGGATATAGTTTTTTCCAGTAGCCCTGCTTGAGCCCAAGCGAATTGACTTCGTTGCCGTAAATGGTATCCGTTTTCGCACCAAGGGCATTGCTCAACAATAGCAGCAGCAAGGGAAAAATGATTTTTTGGGGTACTGCCATTTTTATTAATCTCCAAAACATATATTGATACTTTTGGCTGTGTGCACCAAAAAACTATTGGGGTCAACAAATTTTGGGTTGCTAATAGCCTCCTCCAGCGGCACCGACGACACTTTGTTGGATTGGTAGGTAACCATTTGTCCAAACTTGCCCTCTTGGATGAGGTCAAACGCCTTGACGCCGTATTGCGAAGCCAGCACGCGGTCGTAGGGCACCGGGCTGCCGCCGCGCTGCACGTGCCCCAATATGGTGCAGCGAATGCCGGCTTCCACGCCGGCTTGTTTGAGTTCTTGGGCAAAGCGTTGGGCAGCGCCTTCAAAGCGCACGCTGCTCAGTTCGCTTGCCTGCACGCCAAGCGCATCGCCGCCTTGCGGGTGTGCGCCCTCGGCCACCACAGCCACAGCAAATTTTTTGCCGCCTTCAAAACGAGCATCCAAAAACGATTTTACTTTGTCGATATCGTAAGGAATTTCGGGCAGCAAACAAATTTCGGCACCGCCGGCAATAGCCGAATGCAGGGCAATCCAGCCCGAATTTTTGCCCATCACTTCCAGTATGAGAATGCGATTGTGGCTTTCGGCGGTGCTCACCAATCTGTCCAAAGCCTCGGTGGCAATGTCCACCGCCGATTGAAAGCCAAAGGTTACATCGGTGGCGCCCAAGTCGTTGTCAATAGTTTTGGGAATGCCAATAATGGGCAAACCTTTGTCAAACAAGCGTTTGGACATAGCCTGCGAGCCGTCGCCGCCGATATTGACCACTGCCGCAAAGCCAATGTCGCGGCACATTTGCACCATTTCGTCGGAGCGGTCAATGTATTTGAAGGTGCCGTCGGCTTGCTTGATGGGCCAGTTGAAGGGCCCGCTGCTTTTGGTGGTGCCAATAATGGTGCCGCCTTTGATGTGGATGCCCGACACTGCTTTGCGGTCGAGCAAGCGCAAGTCCTGCGGCTGCCCCAGCAAGCCGCTAAACGACTGAATGCTGCCCCACACTTCCCAGCCGCCCTCCAAATCGGCACGCTTCACAAACGAGCGCAGCACAGCATTAAGCCCCGGACAATCGCCGCCACTGGTAGCCACCAAAATTTTTTGTTTTTTCATACGAGAGAAATTTTTGACTATTTGAAACAACGCAACAAAATTACAAACAATTCTCCTCTTATCCAAAAAGGTTAATTCTTTTTTGAGGTGCTATTTAGCCCGTAGGGCTTGCATATCAATAGTAATTGAGAGTTGAGAATTGAGAATTGAGAATTAAATGCGCAACCCGTAAGGGTTGAATTTGCATAACCGTAGGCAAGCGCAGCGCAGCCTACGGAAAATGCAACCTTCGCACATGGCGCGCGGTGCAAAAACAAAGCCTTGAAAAACAGTTGCCCGCCGCGCGCAATCACGGTGGTTGCCAAATGTTCTATTGATATGAATGTCCTACGGACAATTTCGCAAAACCTTGGTGGGCAGAGACGCGGCGCGCCACGTCTCTACGCTACGGGAGTTGAAAAAATATAGCATCTCAAAAAAAGAATTAACCGCCGCCATCAACAATTAGAGCCGCAAAAGTCGCGGCTCTAATTACAAATAGCGTTCTCAGTTTACACCGGAATGGCTTTATTGACATTTTTGCTGCCCACCAAAGCGTAGTACAGCAAATAAGCCAAACAGATAAAGATGACCCAATAACTTGCCATGTAACCGGCAATATCGGTAATGTAGCCTTGCAACAATGGCAACAAACCGCCGCCGCATACCAATACCATAAAGATACCCGAAGCGGCTGCCAGATATTTGCCCAAACCTTCAACAGCAAGATTGAAAATACCGCCCCACATAATGGAGGTACATAAACCACACAGCACCAAAAAGACAATACTAATGGGTATGCTTGTAGTGGCTGCACTGCCAATAAGGCTTGAAATATCCACAGATAGGTTCACCGGCAAAAAGATAGCCAATAGAACAAAAATACCACCTAAGGCAGAAACAAAGGTCATCATGGTTTTGCTCGAAATTTTAGCACCTAAAGAAGCACCTATCAATCTTCCAAATAACATCAATAGCCAATAAATACCTACTATCGTACCTGCTATGCCGGCTTTTATCCCTAATCCGGGTTTTAAAGTCCCTGCTATAACTTTTTCAGCGGTTTTGTAAGTATCTTCTTTGATAATTTTCACTTCATAATCCTTTGCATCCTTGTTTTTTTCGTCCTCTGTCAAACAATACTCTCGATAATCTGCATCGGAGGCTTGTTTTTCATATTCGTCAATCTTGACTTG
>BNTQ01000042.1 GCA_025996715.1 Bacteroidia bacterium
ATTGAAAATACAGTGAAATAGGCACCCTTTACCAAAAACGCCGAAGCAGGCAATTGTGCGTGCAAGTTGGCCAAATAGGCAGGCGGTTTGGTTATGTTTGTGGTCGAAATGGCGATATTGTTCATCATTTTTGCGCTCACCATTGCCTTGGTGCAGGGCGTTCGCAAAATTCCTGTACAGTATGCCAAGCGGGTTGTGGGCAGCAAGCAGTACGGCGGGGCGCGTCAGTATATTCCTTTGAAAATCAATGCAGCCGGCGTTATGCCCATCATTTTTGCACAAGCATTGATGTTTTTGCCTATGCTGTTTGCCAAATTTGAGGCTACGAGCGGCATTGCGGTGGCATTTTCAAACTACACAGGATTTTGGTACAACTTGGTATTTGGCTTGTTGGTGGTGGCGTTCACCTATTTTTATACGGCTGTAACTGTGAATCCTACCAATATGGCAGAGGATATGAAAAAGAACGGCGGTTTTATTCCGGGCGTGAAACCGGGCAAACAAACTGCCTCTTACATTGATAGTATAATGTCGCGCATCACGTTGCCTGGCTCTGTATTTTTGGCTTTTGTGGCTATTTTGCCAGCCTTTGCAATGCAGTTTGGCGTGAGCAATCAGTTTGCGCAATTTTTTGGCGGCACGTCGCTGTTGATTTTGGTGGGCGTGGTGCTGGACACCTTGCAACAAGTAGAAACACACCTGCTCTCACGCCACTACGATGGTTTGATGAAGACAGGACGATTAAAGGGTAGAAATGGAATGTAATTTATTATTCATAATGCATAATTCATAATTCACAATTGAATTATGAAATTCAAAAAATTATGAATTGAGAATTATGAATTGAAAATTATGAATTGTCTAAAAAAGTTCTTTCAAATGGGTAATCCTGTAAAAAATGCCGAACAGATAGAGTTGCTGCGAGAAAACAACCTGTTGGTTTCAAAAACCTTGGCGGAAGTAGCAAAAGTTATCGGCGAGGGAGTTACAGGCGTGCAAATAGACAAACTTGCCGAAGAATTTATTCGCGACCACGGTGCCAAACCCGGTTTTTTGGGATACGACAAATTCCCCAATACCTTGTGTGTGTCGGTGAACAATGTGGTAATACACGGCATTCCAAACAACATTCCGTTCAAGGACGGCGACATTGTTTCGGTGGATTGCGGCACTATTTACAAGGGTTTCGTTGGCGATTCGGCTTACACTTTTACCATTGGCAATGTGAGCCAAGAGGCGCAGCAGTTGGTGGATGTTACCCGCGAATGCTTGAAGCGGGGCGTGGCGCAGGCAGTGGCAGGCAAGCGCATCGGCGATATTTCAAATGCGGTGCAATCTTATGCCGAAAGTTTTGGTTACGGCGTGGTGCGCGATATGGTGGGACACGGCATTGGTACTAAGATGCACGAAAAACCCGAAGTGCCCAATTTTGGCAAAGCAGGGCAGGGCAAAAAATTACTGCGCGGAATGGTCATTTGCATAGAACCCATGATAACGATGGGCAGTTACAAGATATTTGTGGACAAAACAGACAAATGGAGTTTATACACGCATGACGGCAGTTGGGCGGCACATTTTGAATACGCAGTGGCAATAGGAGCAACGGCTCCCGATATTTTGACCACCTATGATTATATTGAAGCGGCATTAAAAAGTAGAAAATAAAATGATGATAAAACTTTTGTGGTTTGTAGCAGGCGCGGCATTGGTGTTGTGGTTAGTTTCGATTTACAACAAAAGGTAAATACCGATGAATAAATTTTGCCGGAGTTGCGGAATGTATGAAACGTTTGGAACGGTGAAAAATTAATTTTTTAAGATATGAAAAAAGTATGTTTATTAGTGTGTTTGTCGTTGATGATGGTTTCAACGGCTTGTGCCGATGTAAAAACACCCATATCGACAAACGAACTTTCGGTGGAAATCAAGGGGTACATAAGTACGCACTTCCCCGAACAAAAAATTATTCAGGCAATACAAGAGCGCGACAACTTGCGCACTTCTGTTGAAGTGTTGTTGGACAATCGTATTGAAGTAACTTTTAATAAGAACGGGCGAGTTAGAGAGGTGGAGAGCAAATTGCCGGGGCAGGCGTTGCCCAACTCGGTGATACCCGCGCCGATATTGGCGTATGTACAAGAAAAATTTCCCGCTGCTGTCATTACCACTTGGGAATTGGACGGCAGGCGGCAAAAGGTGGAACTCAGCACCGACCTTGAATTGGAGTTCGATTTGCAGGGCAATTTTGTGCGTATTGACGATTAAGAAAACGAGGGAAGCGGCAAATATGGTATAAAATTATGTCAAAGCAAACATCAATAGAGAGGGACGGAACGATTATAGAATCGTTGTCAAATGCTATGTTTAGAGTAGAGTTGGACAATGGACACGTGATAACGGCGCACATATCAGGCAAAATGCGTATGCACTATATTAAAATTTTGACAGGCGACAAAGTGCGTGTAGAAATGACACCGTATGATTTGAGCAAAGGGAGAATTTCGTTTAGATATAAGTAAATACAAACCACCCCCTAACCCCCGAAGGGGGAACAGAACAGACCACTTTGGGGCTTGAAACTTTGAAACTTGAAATTTTAATTTTTGAAACTTTAATTTTGAAATATAAATAAAATGAAAGTAAGAGCATCTATCAAAAAGCGCAGCGAGGACTGCAAAATTGTAAAACGCAAGGGACACTTGTATGTGATTTGTAAAAAAACACCCAAGTTCAAAATGCGTCAAGGATAACGTAATTGTTTGCATATCAAGCAGTTATGAGTAATAAATAAATAATTATCAATTAGAATATGGCACGTATTTCAGGTATAGATTTACCCAAAAACAAGCGAGGCGAAATAGGCTTGACCTACATTTATGGTATCGGGCGCAGCACTTCGCAAAAAATTTTGACCACTGCCAAAGTGGACTTTGACACCAAAGTGAAGGATTGGACGGATGCGCAGGAAGCGGCAATTCGTAACGCGCTGGCAGGTGCCAACATCAAGTTGGAGGGTGAGTTGCGCTCGAGTGTGCAAATGAACATTAAGCGATTGATGGACATTGGTTGTTACCGCGGCATTCGCCACCGCTTGGGCTTGCCCGTGCGCGGACAAAGCACCAAAAACAACGCCCGCACACGCAAAGGTCGCAAAAAGACAGTTGCTAATAAGAAAAAAGCAACTAAATAATGAATAATTTAATAATGAAAAATCATTATGAATTATGAATTATAAATTATGAATTGTAAATTGTAAATTATAAATTTTTTTGAATGGCAACAGTAAAAAAATCGGGAGCAGCAAAAAAGCGTGTTGTGAAAGTGGATACGGTGGGTCAGGCTCACATTACCTCTACTTTTAACAACATCATCATTACCCTCACCAATAACGACGGACAGGCTATCAGTTGGTCGTCTGCCGGCAAGATGGGATTTCGCGGGTCAAAAAAGAACACCCCTTATGCAGCGCAGGTGGCTGCCGAAGATTGTTCCAAAGTGGCGCACGATGCGGGTTTGCGCAAAGTGAAAGCCTTTGTAAAAGGACCCGGCGGCGGGCGCGAATCGGCAATGCGTGCCATCCACAGCAGCGGCATTGAGGTAACGGAAATTATGGATATAACCCCCGTTCCGCACAACGGTTGCCGTCCCAAAGGGCGCAGAAGAGTGTAACAATTCACAATTCATAATTCACAATTCATAATTATACATTATGAATTACGGATTACGAATTGATTGTGAATTATAAATTATGCATTATGAATTATTAATTATGAATTAGATATGGCAAGGTACACAGGACCAAAGACAAAAATTGCACGCAAATTTGGACAGCCCATTTATGGGCCCAATAAAACATCGGAGAAGCACAACTATCCGCCCGGGCAGCACGGTTTGGCAAAGAAGCGCAAAAAGGTGTCGGAGTATGGCATTCAGTTGAACGAGAAGCAAAAAGTAAAATATACTTACGGCTTGTTGGAACGTCAGTTTCGCAATCTGTTTGAAAAAGCCTCTCGACTAAAGGGTCGCAAGGGCGACAACCTTTTGCAATTGTTAGAAAGCCGCTTAGACAACGTGGTGTATCGCTTGGGCATAGCACCCTCGCGGGCAGCAGCACGGCAGTTGGTGGGGCATAGGCACATTGTGGTCAATGGCAGTGTGTGCAACGTGCCTTCGTCCATTGTGAATCCCGGCGATGTGGTGGGAGTGCGTGAAAAGGCAAAGAGCCTCGAAGTGGTGCAAGAGCACTGCGGCACTGCGCGCGCCAGCCGCTATCCTTGGTTAGAATGGGATAGCAACAGTTTGAGCGGTAAATTTTTGAGCCGCCCCGAACGTGCTGATATTCCGGAACCTGTGAACGAACAGTTGATAGTGGAATTGTACTCTAAGTAGTCCACCATCAAAGCGTTACGGGTAGTTTTTATTATTTTTGCAACGTAAATATTAGATAAATTATGGCTATACTATCCTTTCAACAACCCGAAAAGGTAATTATGTTAGAATCCACTGCAACAGTGGGTAAGTTTGAATTTCGTCCTTTGGAGCCAGGTTATGCAGTAACCATAGGCAATGCTTTGCGGCGCGTGCTGCTGTCGGCATTGGAAGGTTACGCTATTACATCTGTGAAAATAGAAGGGGTTGACCACGAGTTTGCCTCTATTCCGGGCGTAATGGAAGATGTTGTGAACATCATCCTTAACTTGAAGCAAGTGCGGTTCAAAAAAATTGTGGACGACACCAATTCGGAGCACATCAAATTGAACTTGACCGGCAAAACGGAGTTCAAAGCAGGTATGCTGGGCAACGAACTGACTGCCTTTAAGGTGCTCAATCCCGATTTGGTAATTTGCCACATGGAGTCGGCTGTGAAGTTGCAGATAGAACTCAATATCAACAAGGGACGCGGCTATGTGGAGGCAAGCGAAAATCGCAGCCCCAAAGATGCTATTGGAGTGATTGCTATCGATTCGATTTATACGCCTATCAAGAACGTCAATTTCATAAGAGAGGCTTATCGTGTGGAGCAAAAAACCGACTACGATAAGTTGATTTTAGAAATAGTTACCGATGGCTCTATTGCGCCCAAAGATGCGCTCAAAGAGGCTGCCAAAATTCTTATTCATCACTTTATGTTGTTCTCAGACGAAAAAATAACCATTGATATGGAAGAGTCGTTGACCAAAAATGAGTTCAACGAAGAAGTATTGCGGATGCGGCAATTGCTCAAATCGCGATTGTTCGATTTGGATTTGTCGGTGCGCGCGCTCAATTGTTTGAAGACGGCTGAGGTAGAAACTTTGGGCGAGTTGGTGAGGTATCAGCGCAACGACCTGCTCAAGTTCCGTAACTTTGGTAAAAAATCGTTGGTAGAATTGGACGAAAAATTGGCACAATTGAACTTGAATTTTGGTATGGATGTAACAAGGTATAAATTGGACAAAGACTAATGAATGAGAGAATAGTAGGGTAGGGCGATTATGAATGAATTATCAATTATGAATTATCAATTGTAAAAAAAATGAGACACGGGAATAAATTAAATCACTTGAGTAAAAAGACAGGGCATCGTTCGGCAATGCTCTCCAATATGGCAAATTCGTTGATTATGTACAAGCGTATAGAGACCACATTGGCAAAGGCAAAGGAGTTGCGTGTGTTTGTGGAGCCATTGATTACCAAAGGAAAGGACGATTCGACACACTCTCGCCGTTTGGTGTTTTCGTCGCTCAAAAACAAGTATGCCGTCAAAGAACTTTTTGGCACAGTGTCCGAAAAAGTGGGGCAACGCCCCGGCGGCTACACGCGCATTCTCAAGACAGGCTTTCGTCACGGCGACGCTGCCGAAATGGCAATTATAGAGTTGGTGGACTTTAACGAAACCTACACACAAGCCTCTACCGCAAAAACAGAAAAGAAACGCACACGCCGAGCCGGCAAAAAAGCAACGAGCGGCGCAGAAACTACTCCGCAAAAAACGGTAGAAGCAGCACCGGAAGTACTAACCCCTGAGGTAGTTACAGCAGAATAATAACGTGAACATACTATTAGCGCGAGGCAATCCGTTGTGGGTTGCCTCGTGTTTTGTTTTATTCATTAGCAATTTTTTTTTACCTTTGTAGTTACACCATAACTTTATATCAAAAATGAAACCAAACATTTTTAGTATCTACAAAACCCTTTTGCGCAACTTCTTGCTGATGTTGTTGCTGTTTATGTTGTGCAGGTTGTTGTTTTTTTTGTTCAACCGCAATTTATTTCCCGACCTTGAGGCAAGCCAGATTCCTGCTATACTTTTGGGCGGCTTGCGCTTTGACCTCTCGGCTTTGGCCTGGGGCAACATTGCTTACATTGCGCTGTTTATTTTGCCTTTCAAATTTCGTTACAACAGCCGCTACCAAAATTTTCTCAAATACTTTTTTGTGGTGGTCAATAGCATTTTGCTGGCTGCCAATTGCATCGACTGCATCTATTTTCGCTTCACTATGCGGCGCTCTACAATCAGTGTCTTCAAAGAGTTTGCGGGCGAGCAAAATTATGCATCCTTGGTTTCGCAATTTTTGATAGACTATTGGTATGTGGCGTTGATTTGGGTGGCAATGATTGCGGTGATGGTGTGGCTTTATCGCAAAGCAAACAAGCCTATATTTACCAATCAATTATCGCACAAGGTTTTATTTTATGCAGTGTCCACTGTTGCTTTGGCGCTGGCGGCAGTGCTGTGTGTGGCGGCTATGCGCGGCGGATTTAGGCACAGCACGCGCCCCATCACGCTCAGCAATGCCGGTCAATATGTGCATCGCCCCTTGGAGGCAGCCATTGTGCAAAACACGCCGTTTTGTATTTTTCGCACCATTGGCAAAAAAGGACGTAGCCATATTCAATTTTTTGCCGATGAAAATGAATTAGAAAAATACTACAATCCGCTACAACCCGCACCCAATAACGGAAAGGAGTTTCGCCCAATGAATGTGGTGGTGATTGTGTGGGAAAGTTTTGCCAAAGAATATGTGGGCGCGTTGAACCGCGATTTGGACGGCGGAACGTACAAGGGATACACGCCCTTTGTGGATTCGTTGATAGGCAAGAGTTTGACTTTCACGCGCAGTTATGCCAATGGGCGCAAATCGATAGATGGCTTGCCTTCGGTGCTGGCTGCCATTCCGTCCGATGCCAATCCTTTTGTGCTGTCGCCCTATTCGGGCAACTATGTGAACAGTTTAGGCTCGCTGCTCAAAAGCAAGGGCTATGCCACTTCATTTTTTCACGGCGCACCCAATGGCTCTATGGGTTTTTGGGCATTTTTGCACTTGGCCGGATTTGATGCCTACTATGGCAAAAACGAGTACAATAACGATGACGATTACGATGGCATTTGGGGAATTTGGGACGAACAATTTTTGCAATTTTTTGCGCAAAAACTAAACGATATGCCGCAACCCTTTTGTACAGCCCTTTTCACGCTGTCGTCGCATCATCCTTTTAAACTGCCTGCCAAGCACAAAGGCAGGTGGGCAGAGGGACCGCATCCTGTTACCAAATGTATAACTTACAGCGATTATGCCTTGCAGCGTTTTTTTGAAACCGCTCAAACGCAGGAATGGTATAGCAATACGCTGTTTGTAATCACCGCCGACCATTCCAGCAGTCCGCTGCACAAGGAGTACGAAAGCAGCGTGGGGCAAATGTCGGTGCCCATTATCTACTTCACACCCAACGGCGAATTGCGCGGCGCAATTGACCGCGTTACGCAGCAAACCGACATTATGCCTACGGTTTTGAGTTACCTCAACTTTGATGCGCCCTACTTTGCTTTTGGGCAAAACGCATTGGACAGCACGCAAGAGCATTGCGCTATTAACTATATTAGCGGCGTTTACCAAGCGTTCTGCAACAATTATGTACTCTTGTTTGATGGCGCAAAAGCCACTGCCCTCTACAACCTGCAAGCCGACCGCCTAATGCAAACCAACCTCGTAGCCGACCTGCCCGAGATGGTAACAAAATTGGAACTCAAGGTAAAAGCGTTTATTCAACAGTACAACAATAGAATGATAGAAAATAAATTGACGGTTAAATAAAGTGGAAAATCCCTTAGAACCAGCATTTACAATCGTTTTTGCAGGCAAATGATAGACATTTAATACTAATTAACACAAAAAACAGCGAGACATTTATTTTCTACCGTAAAATTGTGTACCTTCGTAGGCATTTTATTTTATTTATAACCATTTTTATACTTTTATATTGCTATGAAAAAGACTATTATTCGTGTAGCCGCTTCTTTGGGAGTGTTGTTTATGTCGTGCGGAAATGCAGAGAAGATGCTCAGTACCGCCGACCAAGTAAAGATAACTTGCGACCCGCAAGTGTTAGTATCTGTGGGAGGGGTTGTAAAAGCCAAAATCACGGTTACTTTTCCGGACAAATACTTTGATGCCTCTGCGATATTGGAGGTGCAGCCGGTTGTAAAATACAAGGGTCAAGAATTGACATTGGAGGCTACCACCTTGCAGGGCGAAAAAGTGAAAGCCAACAACAAAGTGATTCGTGCCACAGGCGGCGAATACACACAAGACATCAGTTTTGAATACAAAGAAGGGATGAGCATCGCTTCGTTGGAACTGCGCCCCACGCTGGTGCTAAAAGACAAGCGCCTGCCTTTTCCAAAAGATTTTAAGGCTGCCGATGGTATAGTGGCCAACTATTTGCTGGCAGAGCCGGTGTGTGTGCCTGCTACTATAGACCCTATAGTGCAATTGTCGACCCCTGCTAATAAACAAGCAGAGATTAAGTTTTTGATTAACCAATCTAATATTCGTCCTACTGAACTCAAAAAAGAGGATTTGAAGGAACTCAAAGACCTTTTGGTGTCGTTGTCAAAAGATGCGCACGCACGCATTCAATCGGTGCAGGTGTCGTCTTATGCTTCGCCCGATGGTCCCACTAACAAAAACGAAGCCCTGTCGGCAGGTCGCGGCAAGGCTACCTCTGCCGATATTAATAGTTATCTCAAAAAATCAAAATTAAAACCTTTGTCCAACGACATTTTTTCGGTGTTGCACACAGCCGAAGATTGGGACGGTTTCAAAAAGTTGATGGAAAGTTCTAACATTCAAGACAAAGATTTGGTTTTGCGCGTGCTTGCCATGTACTCAGACCCGGCAGAGCGTGAAAAAGAAATCAAAAATATCTCTAAAATTTACGAAGAGATTGCCGAAACCATATTGCCTCAATTGCGCCGCTCAAGCATCACCGTGCAAGCAGAAGTGTTTGGTTTGTTTGACGAAGAAATCAAAGCATTTGTAGAGGCTAAGCAATTGGACAAATTGACTGCCGACCAAATTCTTTATGCGGTGGACAAATTTTATGCCGACAGCATTGAGGCACAAAAAACATTGTATCAATACGTTGGCGAATCGTTGCAAAATGCTGCAGCCTACAACAATTTGGCGGTTATTTATTTGAATGAAAATAATGTGGCAGAGGCTCAAAAATACTTGAATAGTGCCGCACAGATAGATGCACAAGATAAATCGGTGAGCAACAACCAAGGCTATGTGGCTTTGTTGAATGGCGACAAGAGCGGTGCCGAAAAATTGTTGTCGAGCACAGGTTTGCCCGCCAGCAAAGAGGGTTTGGCTTATTTGGCAATTTTCAAAGGAAATTACGGCAATGCTGCCACCCAACTCAGAGGTACAAATTCTGTGAACGAAGGTTTGGTACATTTGCTACAAGGCAATCTCGACAAGGCAAGTCAAATACTTGCAACCATCGAAACTGCCAAAGCCTATTATATCAAAGCAATTATTGCGGCTCGCCAAAACAAAGCCGAAGACGTAAAAACCAATTTGGATAAAGCCGCCGCACAAGATGCAACATGGAAAGAAAAAGCAAAAACCAATATAGAATTTGCCAACTTTCCGGTTCAATAAAATAAATTACCAAGCACAGCAAAAGAAACGCGAATACTCTGTGCAGCAGAGCATTCGCGTTTTTGAAGCCCAAATGGCGGAATTGGTAGACGCACTAGTTTCAGGGACTAGCGTTCGCAAGGATGTGCAGGTTCGAGTCCTGTTTTGGGCACAACAAAAAAACATCACCCATCTTTATTCCTTTCTATGCAGGTAAAAACATTTGTTTTCAACGAAATTAGAGAAAACACTTATGTGCTTTGGGACGATAGCCACGAGTGCATTTTTGTGGATGCCGGTTGCCATTCGGTGAGAGAGCAGGAGAGGTTGGCGGCATTTATTGACCAGCAAAAACTCAAGCCTGTGGGGGTTTATAGCACACACGGACACTTTGACCACGTGATGGGAAGCGCGTTTGTGTGCCGCAGGTACAATATCAAAAATTATGCGCACCCCGACGATTTTGGACACATAGAACACGCTGTTGAACACGCTCGGCACTTTGGCTGCGAAGTAGAAACACTGCCCGCGCCGCACATTATTGGCAGCGAAATTAAATTTGGCAACACCGTGCTGCAAGTGTTGCTCACGCCGGGGCATTCGCGGGGTAGCGTGTCGTTTTATGCAGCGGGTGATGGGATACTTTTTTCGGGGGATACGCTTTTTGCAGGCTCGGTGGGGCGCACCGATTTTGAGGACAGCGACTACAACAAATTGGTGGATAGCCTGCGGATGTTGATGACGCTACCCAACGAAACACAAGTGCTGGCGGGGCACGGATACGCTACCGACATAGGCAGCGAGCGCACCACCAACCCATTTTTGCAATAGCGTAAGATGACAATAAATTACGATTTTCTAATGATAGTTTAAAAATAACTATGGATAAAAATTCCGTTCTTGGATTTGTGGCAATTGGTGCCATTTTAGTAGGTTTTAGCGTATATCAAAGCAAACAAGCCAAGCAGGCAGCCGCCGAAAAGCGCCGCTTGGATTCTATTGCTTACGCCAATGTGCCCATCGAAGCCCTTGTGCCGCCGGTAGCACAACAGGAGGTGGTGGCAGCACCCGCGTTTGTGCCCCCAACTACGCAGCGAGAAGTCAAAAATTATGTTATCGAAAACGATGTGATAGCCTTGACCATCAGCGAGAGAGGCGGCAGAATTTGCGAGGCAAAACTGAAAAATTATACCACCTACGGCGGCGATACACTCAAATTGTTGGGCGGAAAAGTAGATGAATTTTCGTTGCAATTTTATACCAACAATAGCCAAAATTTTGAAACTCAAAATTTGTTTTTTGAAGCACAAACTACCTCGCAACACCTTGTGCTGCAACAAGACACACTGCGCTTTGCGATGCGTTTGCCCATTGCCCAAAACAAATATGTGGACTATGTTTACACCCTGCACCAAGGCTCCTATATGGTGGATTTTGCAGTGAATACGGTTGGATTGGACAATGTGTCGCAAATGGATTTGCTGTGGATAACCGATGCGTCTCGATATGAAAAAGCGTTTGCCAACGAAAACAATTATACCACTCTTGCCTACCGCTACCCCAACGAAGAAGGAGTGGAGGACTTGGGTGTGAGCACTGCGGGCAAACAAGAAAATATAAAAACAAAATTGCAGTGGATTGCCTTTAAACAACAATTTTTTTCGTCCATTTTGGTAGCCAAAAATGAGGTGTTTGAAGGGGCGCAATTGTCCTACGAAACTTATGGCGAGCATCATCCCGATGCGCTGATAAAGCATTATACGGCGCGCGTGCAGGTGCCCTATCAACCCTATCGCGACCAAGGCATTGCATTGGCATTTTATTTGGGTCCCAACAAGTACAGCATACTCAAATCGCACGAGCAACAGTTTGAAAAAATAGTTCCGCTGGGCGGCTGGATTATAGGATGGATAAATCGTTTTGTGGTGATTCCTATTTTTGATTTGCTCGAAAATCACATTGCAAGTTATGGTCTCATTATTTTGATATTGACCCTTATCATTAAGTTGGTGCTGTTTCCGCTCACCTACAAATCGTATCTTTCGTCGGCAAAAATGCGAGTGCTCAAACCTGATGTGGACAAAATTACCAAAAAATATCCCAGCAAAACCGATGCCATGAAGAAGCAGCAGGAAACCATGGCTTTGTACAAAAAAACAGGCGTAAGCCCAATGGGAGGCTGCCTTCCCATTTTGATACAGTTTCCTATTTTGGTGGCGATGTTCCGATTTTTTCCTGCCTCTATTGAACTTCGGCAGCAGCCATTTTTGTGGGCAGACGACCTTTCGGCTTACGATTCGATACTCAATTTGCCATTTTCTATCCCCTTTTATGGCGACCACATTAGTCTTTTTACGCTGCTGATGGCAGCGGCACTCTACGCTTCGTCGCGAATGAGTATGGCGCAAACACCCGACACAGGGATGCCCGGTATGAAGTTTATGACCTTGTATATGATGCCGGTAATGTTGTTGTTGTGGTTCAATAGTTATTCGGCAGGATTGAGTTATTACTATTGCTTGAGCAACCTGATTACCATTGGGCAAAACCTGATTACACGCCGTATGGTGAACGAAGAAAAACTGCACGCCCAATTGAAAGAAAATAGCAAAAAGCCTATCAAAAAATCAAAGTTCCAAGCCAAATTGGAGACCATGGCAAAACAGGCACAGTTGCAGCAAAAGCAACAGAAACGCAGATAATAAGTGGAAAATTCTGCCCTTCGGGCACTCATCATTATTGCCAAATAGGGCATTGGTTCTGTCCCCAACTATTGTGGTAGAACCTCAAATAATTAAAATCGGGGTTCTCACCCTCATCGAGCGGCATCATAATTGTATAAGGATTGCCCCATGAGTCCCACAACATGTGGTCAATCAGAATACGGCGCTTGGCGGAACCCATGCCTGTGAGCCATGTGAAATAGTTGGTGAGCGCTGCCTGCACATTCGGGTAGGTTCCATCCATAAGTTCAATGGCGCGGAGTGGTGGGGTTATTGTACCGCTATTATTAACGAATTGTTCGTATCTAAAATCCCACAGCGTGAGTATGCCGTGCGTTGCGTCAAACGATGCTTTCCATCCAAAATAGGCGGTTCTGTAGAAGCCATTTCTTGCCGGAGCACCCTGCACAGCGTATTGCAGGGCACAAAGCAGCGTGGTGTCGCCTATACGGTTGCCATAGATGCTGGGGCTACTCGTCGCCTCCCGTATTTGGAAAACAAATAGTATCTGACAAGTGCTTGTATCAAACCTGAGACGATCGGCTGCAAAAGTAGTCGTTATTGCTTCTCTCTGGGTAGTTTGGAAAGCAGTCATGTTAGTCGTAGCCACAGTAGCAGTATAGTAGAGACAGTTATTACCATCTCGCACCCAAGTGCGTGTTAAGCCGGTGGTAAGGCTGTGAGCGACATTGTAGGCAGGGTCAAAAATTCCATACGCGCGTGTTGCATAACTCTTGGCGGCACTGTAGCCCACCTGCCCATTGGATTTTTTGGCATAAGTACGGAAGTAATAGGTACTGTTGGCTTCAAGCCCTGCTGCCACAACGGCTACTGTAGAGAGAGCACTGTTCTGTAAGCGTGCATCAGCATATTGGCTCACTCCTGCACTGTCCAGTTCAAGCCCTTTTGATGTCTTTGCCCATATTATGCCGGTTTCGGTGATGGTATTATCCGGTGCGCCTATTTCCGTAACATTCACGTTGAGTGTAACACGGTGCGCTCCGCGGTATCCTGCCCCTACAATGGGCTTGGCTGCGTTGGTGGTAGAGATTTGCCACGAGCGGAAACTGTAAACCCTTCCCTCAGATGCAGTTTCGGCAAAAGTCCATACATAGTAGGGGGTTTCTTCTGTTAAACCGGTTGCCAATATGGTAAATTCGCCTATGCCTGCGGCAGTGTCATAGGCGACGGTTGCCGCAAGGTTGTCTTGATGCTCCGATGGGCTTACCACCACGCCGCGCTTGATGATAGGGGTCTCCTCGTCAGACACGACAAAAGCGGTAATAGAGAGAGCACTGCGATAGGAGGCATTGCTCGTCATCACTGAGGTTGTTGCTTGCACAAACTCGGTGATGAACGACTGCGTATGGCTCGAATAATAAATTTTGCCCGCCTCGGTTTTGATGTAAGCACGAATGTAGTAGGTGGTGATTGCACGCAGGTTGCGCAACATCCCCGACATTGCCGACATCACGGTAACATTTTCATTGATGATGAGCACGCTATCGGACAGGGTAGGCTCGCCGATGGTGTTGTAGCAGAAACCGCGCTCAACAATAGTATGACCGCCGGTGTAGAACGCAGCCGTAACATTGGCGGTGGTTTTGGATACGTTGGACACATCCACCGTCCACACCGAAGGCTCTACCAGAGTAACCTTATCTTCTTCCTTACACCCTGTGGCAACAGCGGCGAGGCAGAGTACAATTGTTGTAACTTTTTTCATTTTATTAATTATTATTGATTTCCCCCTGGAAACTGCGAGAGGAAGATATTGTATATATTAGTCTGCGTGGTTCCCCCTCCGTTGACACTGTTAGTGAAATAAACGCAGTAGGTCTGCTGCTGGGGGAATACCCAAAAGTGGCAGCGGAAACCGCCCGTGCCACTGTTGTTGGAACCACCGTGAGTATAGGAGGGTCCGTAACCATACTCTATATTGGAGGCTACGCGGACACCGAGACCGTAGTAGAAATCGGGAGTACCTAAATGACGTTGCGGCGTAAGCCACTCCTTGTAAGTTTCGGGCTTCAAACCACGACCCTCCATAAGTGCTTCCAAAAATAGCGAAAAATCAACGACGTTGGTGCGTAGCGAGGCGGCAGAGTTTTTGATTATCGATGTATTGCTCTGAGAGCCTTTGGTCATGTCGGCACTGTAGCCGTAGGCGGCGATTTCTTTATAGTTATAGTCGTCGCGCCAGTCAAAACTCGAATACTTCATACCTAAGGGACCAAAGACGTATTTTTGACCCAACTGGTCGAGCGTCAGTCCTGTAATATGCTCAAGTGTCCGTTGCAGATAGCAGATGCCCTCGCCCGAATAGGTGTAACCGGCCTCGTCAGGTTTTTGGGACATAACGAGTTTGGCATTACCATAGGCTCCCCCGCCGCCCGGTGCCCAGTTGGGCAGCCCTGTACCGTGGGTGAGCACAATGCGGGCAGTAATCAATTTTGCCCACTCTTCGTTTTGCGCACTTGCCTCCGCGTTGCCGGGAATGGCATTTTTGAACCTCTCATCCACAACTCCGCCTGTATATTCATACAGCGGCTTATCGAGTTCGAGTATTCCTTCGTCCAGCAATAACATGCAAATGTAACTGAAGACCGTCTTGGTTACCGAACAAGCCTGAAAAATAGTAGTGCAGTCTTCGCGAGCGGTAACGAAATCAAAGTTGGCCGACTCTAAGAAAATTTTGCGGGTGCGGTCTCTGTAAGCCACCTGAATGAGGGGCACCTTTTGAGTGATGCCCACCTCGGCTACGCGGCCAAGGTACCAGTCCTTTGAGTGTTGCCCTTCGGGGTTTTCCGGCAAATCGGTATCCACCGGCGGCTCAGTAGGGATGACTTCGGGCGACAAGGTTGTACCCGAACAACAGACGAGCAAACACACGCTCGCCATCACAAATAATTTTTTCATAATTTTTTTCATAATTTTATTGTTCAAAAGTTTCAAAGTTTCAAGTTTCAAAGTTTCAATCGTAGGTCGCAGACCTGCGGAAAATGTAACCACACCACATCTGCCTGTAAGGCAGCATTTTAATTTATTGTTTCAAAATCCTGCCTTACAGGCAGTTGTCGTCCGCTTGTTCTGTCCGTAGGCTGCGCTTCGCTTGCCTACGGTTATGCACATTCAACCCTTCGGGTTGCCCATCGTTTATCGACCGTTCACACAGGGGCAAAAATTTATAAAAAAAGCGTGTGAACATTGATATTGTTCACACGCTTGATGGATGGCGATGGATAGATAACTAACAGCCCGCTATCGTTACTGTTTTGAAATGGTTTGAATGGCTTTATCCACCAATTCGGCAGTTACAGGTTTAGAGTAATCGGATTGAAGCATTTTTTCTATTACCTCACAAGCGATTGCGTTAACTAACCACGGTTGCCCTTGCGATTGTTGATATACCATTTCAATTGCTTCCGGCTCAAATATCTGTCCGGTTTCTGTAGTATGCTGTCTGTACAGTGACATTATTTCCTCTTGTGTAAAATTCTTGATAGAAAGAATTTTAGAAATATTTCCAAAGAGAGTAGCATCTGCTAAACTCTGACTCTCGGGTCGAGATCGGGTGCTGAAATCGCAGATGTTACGCGTACCCGTAAAAATAATAGAATGGACAAAAGGTACTTGAAAGCGCATTGTGTAACCAACACGTAATTGCCGCAAAAAAGGAATCAGTGTTTCTTCACTCAGGCAATCAACCTTATCGAAGAGTATCACTAAAGGTTTGTCCAATGTCTTACAAAAGTCTACTAATTCGGTTAGAAGCACGCCGATGTAATCGTCATTGCCTACATTTTTGGCAAATTCTTCCCTGTGAGGAATATTTGACAACTGTAATGACGTTGCAATACCTTCCATTATTGCAGGAATACCTTCTTTGGGGTCAATAATACCTTGTACTCCTTCCAACGAGCAATACAGTGCATAGTATTTGCCTTCGCGATTGATGCGGTTAGCCAAATCGAGCAAAAAAGTGGTTTTGCCGCTCTGACGGGCGGCGTGAATCACAAAATATTGTTTTTGAGCAATCAAATCATCTACGTCCACCAAACGCGAAGAAGCCTCTATCATATAATGGTCGACTTCATTACAGGGTCCTGCTACATTAAAATAGTGTGCCATAGTTCATATATTATATTATTGAACTACAAAGATAAGCAAAATAATTCAATAATGAAGGTTAATTTTTTTTTGAGGTGTTATTTTTATGATTGCAACAATGTTTCAAGCATTATGGCGTTTTGTCCCGCAGGGACAGCATTTTATTAACCGTAGGCTTCAGCCTACGGGCAACCTACATTCCCTCGCTGCTAAGTCCCGCAGGGACGACACATTCTCAAGTGCCGCCCTTGCAGGGCTTGGTGATGACGAGGTATTACTTATGCCGTAGGCTAAAGCCTACGGTTAATAAAGTATCGCCTCTGCGAGGCTTTAGAAAAAATAGCGCCTCAAAAATTGCCATTTTTTTCGTGTGAACAATATGTCAAAGAACATTTTCAAGTTTCAAATTCAATAGGTAGGCACACAAAAAACGTGCATACCAATGTATAAATATTGGTTTACACGTTTTGCAACATTCTGTACAAAACTCTAATTAACGCTCATTAAAAATAAACTTCAATTTTTGAGTAGTGTAATCAAAGAATTTGTGGTCACTGCTTACGAGTGCCATTTGCTCTGAAATTGCCTGCGAAATGATAATGTGGTCAAATGGGTCGTTGTGTCCCGCAATGGGGCGCAACTTGGCGTAAGTTTCAAGATGTTCACGCCGCAAAGGCAACAATGTGCAACCCATTGCATCAAGTGCAGGCAAGACATCGTCGGGCGATTTCCATTTCTTGCCAAATTTGCCTCCATTGACCAAATGTATCATTTCCTGCACGGAAATCGTACTGATATATAGTAAATGATAGCAATCATCTACGATTTCCTTCACTTGCCGCTCCAATTCTTTGGGTTCGTGAATGGCGAACAATGCGATATTAGTATCCAAAAGAAAACGTCTGTCCATATTTTTTGCTATTTAAGGATAGCACGCAGTTCTGCTTTGGTAAAGCCGCCGGACGTTGGATGGTCGCGCATCCATTTGCCTGCTGCCGACAATTCCGGAGACCGTCTTACATATACCAACGGCCTTTTTTCGCCGTTCTCGCAAATCCACGCACGCGGTTCGCGTCGTTTTCGCTTGGGTAAATTTATGTTTTCCATAATAATAAGATATTAAGTGAATAATAAAAATCATCACAAAGGTAAAAATTTTTCCACAAATCACAAAATTGTGTAAACCAATATTTCAAAGAGCATTTTAAAGTTTCAAATTCAACAAGTATGCACACAAAAAAACGTGCATACCAATGTATAAATATTGGTTTACACGTTATTGTTGGAATCATTAAGCAAAAATCACCGCTTGTTGAATATGAGCGTTAATTTTTGATTGGCATAATCCTTGAATTTGTGGTCGCTGCTAATGAGCGTCATTCGCTCTGAAATTGCTTGCGAAATGATAATGTGGTCAAATGGGTCGTTGTGTCCCTGTACGTGTTGCAGCGAGGTATAGGTAATAATATGTTCACGCTTTAGCGGCAGCAACTGATAATTTGTTGCTTCCACCGCAGGCAAAACTTCTGCAGCCGTTTTCCAAACCTTATGGAATTTGCCGCCATTAACCAAAAGTGCTATTTCCTGTATGGACACTACGCTGACGTAAAACAAATTGTTGTAGTCCTCCAAAAAACCACGCACATAATGCGATATTTCGTCCTGCTCAACAAGTGCAAACAAAACTACATTGGTATCCAAAAGATAGCGTCTGTCCATACTTGCGTTATTTAAGAGCGGCACGCATTTCTGCCTTTGTTAATACGCCGGAACTTGGATGATCGCGCATCCAAATGCCTATTGCCGACAATCTGTCGGTTGTTTTTTCATACACAAACGGCTTTTTGATGCCGTTCTCATAGAGCCAGGCCTGCGGTTCGCGTCGTTTTCGCTTGGGAATTGAATTTGTTTCCATATTGTAAAAATTTATTGAGTAAATAAAAATCATTACAAAAGTACAAAAATTTCCGCAAATCACAAAAAAATTATTGAGTAGCAAGGTTATACCATACCACATTCGCGTTTCAATTGTTCAATTTCCGAGTGGGCAATGCTGTCGTGTTCACTTTTGTCGTATATCGTCAACAGATAGATGTCTGAATTTGCCGTGTTTACAAGCACCGTGCAAGTGATAATTCTTGCGCCGCCGCTCTTGCCCTTGTTTTTGGACTTGATAGCCATACGAACCTTGCGGACATTGTTCCCCAAATCATCGCCCATAGTGGGATTTGCAAGCAGTTCATTTTTGAATGCTTCCAAATCGTCCGCCAATGAGTAGTACTTTTTGGATAGACGCTTGATGTTTCGGTCAAAATTTTCAGACCTCACTATTACGTAGTTCATTGATAAGTTCGTCTAATGTTCGTTTAGGTTTTTTTCCGTCCATCATTTCCTTAACGTCTTGAAACGCTTCCTTGAGTTCGTAATAGTGTTTGCTGTGCTTGGGGGTTGCCGTTTTATTGAACGAAACAGCATCAGGTACAGATTGTAATAGGGCAAGAATGCTCCTGCCAAGCACTATCCGCTCGTTGATTTGAATTTGATATGCTGCCATATACTTAAGTATTAAGTGAATAATAAAAATCATCACAAAGGTAAAAATTTTTCCACAAATCACAAAATTGTGTAAACCAATATTTCAAAGAACATTTCAAAGTTTCAAGTTTCATTATTCATTGTCCGTTAGGACATTCATATCAATAGAAAAACATTTGGCAAACATCGTTTATTGCGCGCGGACAGCAACCGTTTTTCAAGGCATTGTTTTTGCGCCGCGCGCCATATACCGGCGTATCTTTTATTTCTATTGATATGCAAGCCCTAATGGGCTTAAAACCATTATTCATTAGATTGGTAGGCACAAAAAAAACGTGCATACCAATGTATAAATATTGGTTTACACGTTATTGTTGGAATAATTAAGCAAAAATTACCGCTTGTTGAATATGAGCGTCAATTTTTGATTGGCATAATCCTTGAATTTGTGGTCGCTGCTAATGAACGTCTGTCCATATTTTTTGCTATTTAAGGATAGCACGCAGTTCTGCTTTGGTAAAGCCGCCGGACGTTGGATGGTCGCGCATCCATTTGCCTGCTGCCGACAATTCCGGAGACCGTCTTACATATACCAACGGCCTTTTTTCGCCGTTCTCG
>BNTQ01000043.1 GCA_025996715.1 Bacteroidia bacterium
CAAGTGGGGCATTGCCAGCATCTACACCCAGTTGTATTTGGACTCGTGCGTGATGGACCACAACGCGGGTGTGAACGGCGGCGCTTTCATGTGCGCGAGCGTTTCGTCGTTTACCTTGCACCACTCGGCCTTGCACAACAACCGCACTACGACGGGCTATGGCGGTGCTATGTATTTTACCGCCGACCATGCCGTCAACAGCCCTGCTATTTACATCTATCAAAACGCTTTTTACGAGAACGAATCGGTCAATTTGGGTAGTGCCATCACTTTTAGTTATACCCAACAAGGCACCAACAGCGGACGAGTGTTTATTCGCGAAAACTTGATATTTGGCAACCGTACCACCGGCACTAATAACCCTGCGGCAGTATATTACAACGGCAACGGCACCAACCTCACCATCTACAACCATTCGTTGGTGGGCAACACTTTCTACAGAAACTATCCTCGCGAGGTTACCATCAATAGCAACCTGCGCGGCAGTTTGCTCAACAATATCTTTTGGCCATTCGATGCAACTACTGCCAACAATCAGTACATCAACACCACCGGCACTGCGGGCTTGTGGTCTGCTATGGGCAACATCTACAGCAATAACTTGCCGTCCGGCGTGGCGGGTTTGTTCACCACCGGCATTGGCGATTTGGTGGCTTTGCCCAATAGCGCTGTGAGCGGCTGCCCCTTTGTGGCGGTGGGCGGCGCCGAACCTCTCATATCGGATATTGTGGATGACCCCACCAAACTGCGTTTGCACAGTGCCTACTCGTTTGTGGCCGACTATGGTGTGAACAGCAACACCTACGAAATTAGCAAATTTGAAACCGACTACTTGGGCAAATTGATGTTTGCCGCCGCGCCTCCTGTGGGAGGCGGCGTGCGCGACTTTGCCGACAGCGTTCGCGTGCAGGGCTATGGCCGCGATGCCGGTGCGTTTGAAATGAGCACCTCGGTGTCGTTGATTAACCCCACCAACGAGCCTGACCCTACTAACCCCAACCGCCAATACCCCAGAGGCATAGTGTTTGTAACACCCAACGGCACCGGCGACGGCCACACCTGGGCAACAGCCGCCAAATTGGACAAAGTGCTCAACGGCATGGTGAACCACAACACCCGCGTGGGCGCGGGCACCACCGTGTTGGATAGCGTGAAAACGGTGTATATGGCAAAGGGCACCTATGTGCCCAGCAGCCCCGTCAACGGCACCCACGCCAACCACGCAGCCTATTATGTGCCCGCCTCGCTGGCTATTTATGGCGACTTTGTGGGCAACGATGGGGCACTTGAGTTCTTGCCCGGAGAGCGCGCAGACTACAACGATACCATCAAATTGCACCTCAAAACCGCCGACGGCAGCGCATTGGACACAGCCCCCGGCACGGTGATTTATGGCGGCGGCACGCTCTACCGCTTGTTTATTATGGGCGCCAACCAGGCGGGCACGGTGCAAAGCGTCAACGGCATCACCTTTGCCGGCTCCTACAACAACGGCGATTTGCTCAATGTGAACAACATTTCGCCCGGCAACACATTAGGCTCGGGCATTATTAGCCTGGGCAACTACGGCTGGATGTACGGCAGCGGCGTGATTGCGGGCAGCACCCAGCCGGGCACGCGGCAGTCGATAACCAACTGCGTGTTCCAAGGCTTGCACACCAATAGCGGCTCGGTGCTGGCAATACTGTTTGCCCACAGCAACGCCAACGCGGGGGCGGCCAACCAAAACACCCGCTTTGACTTTTACCACAATGTGGTACAGGGCAACAGCGTGGGCGTAAATGGTACAGCCAACAGCGGCGTAATGCAGCAAGGCATAGTGGTGCACAACCCTGCCCACAGTACTATGAACTCGCGCACCTACTTTACCGACAACTTGATACGCGACAATGAGGTGAGAAGTACCAATGCCACCACGGCAGGCTTTTTGAACATAGGCGGCGCCAACATCACGGTGGACGGCAATGTGTTTACCCGCAACCACGACCGCGTGACCCACAATACCTCTTACAACGGCTCGCTCATCAATATGCGCCATGGGGTGGTAACTTATGAGAATTCTCATCTAAATAATGTGGCTACCGACAACTACGGCAATACCTACATTACCAACAACAAAATTTACGACAACACCTACACCTATACCAACACTGCGCCCACTCGCGGGCACTTGATAGCCACCGGCAACTACGGCGCGGGCAACGACCTCGGCACCACCGGCGGCACCGGCGACGCCGCTTGGAGCGAAGTGAGGCGTGGTAACTACCCCCATCAGGTGCACATCACGGGCAACGACATTCACCACAACTCCCGTTTGTGGTACACCGGCACCGCACCCGCTAACCACTACGGTTCATTTGTGATTGGTGTTTACAACTTTTGCTGGAACACCGGTGCGCTCGTTACCTATGTCGAAAACAACAACATTCACCACAACATGAATATGGGCGGTATGTTTTTGGTAGGACACGATTATGTGGCTAATAACTATATCCACAGCAACATCAACTCTGCCAATCCTGCCAGCAACAATGCAGGCGGCATAGTGCTCGACTATGCGGGACGCTACACGCGGCACCGTGTGGTGAACAATGTGATTTACCGCAATCAGATTAAAACCAATAGCATTCCAAACTCTCGGGCGAAGTCGGTTCCGGGGGCGCCGGCGGCCAAGAGTGTCGCAGGTATGGGCATCCTCGATAGTACCTGGACCCAACAATGCACCACCAACACCACCACCGGCAATCGAGACTGCTGGTGGCCTGCGGCTACCACCACCCCCAGCAGCACCCGGCTCACCGTTACCGGCTCTCCTGCCCACCAATTGGTGGTGTGGCAAACCGGCGACAATCGCGGCAACTCGGCTAATACTGTCGAAAACGCGAGTTGGATATTCAACAACACTATCTACAACGATAGCGTCAACCCCAGAAATGCAAGCCTGCTTACTATTCCCGAAGTCTATTTTGGTGCCTATATACGCTGGGCGGCGAGTACCAACTACAACAAGCACTATTTTTACAACAATGTGGTGTATTCGGACTACCACACGCCCATTCTCCGCCTACGCAACTTTACGGAAGTGGGCGGCTTTAACGGTATTAACGCCGTGGGCTACATCTTCAACAACTACTTTAAACAGACTACAACCCCTGCGAATAGAGACTCTATGATAGCAGACCGCAACACCAACGTCAACCTGGGCACCGCCTACGAGAATTGGAATTACGGTACTATTGTGAAAGCCAACGACTTTACGAATACACAGTCGGGCTATCCCAACGATACCTTAGAGTTGAGCGGCAAGCGCGTGGGTGCTCCTTTTGTGGGCACCAACGTCAATTCCGACAATTTGTGGACGAGTACTGCCTTGGGTGCTACCACCGACATTCAAGCGCGCTACGGTCTCGACATTGCGGGCAACGACCGCTTGCAGAGTTATATAGACGCCGGCGCCTACGAATACAATATGCCCATACCCTTTGACCCGGGCGATGGCGGCGGGACCACACGCTTGGTGTATGCTGCTGCCACAAAAATAGGCACCGGCACGGGGCACGATTGGGACAATGCCATTGACCTCAGCGTGGGCTTGCGCAAAGTGGCGATGTGGAACGATAGTATCAACGACGGCAGCTTTGACACCAAAGACCTTGTTAGCAAAGTGTTTGTGAAAGGCTACACCAACGGCACGGTGGTGCACCAGCCCACCATGCGCCCCACCATAGTGGTGAGCACCATCGACCAATACAAAACCTTGGTGCTGCCCCCCAATGTGGAGGTGCGCGGCGGCTATGTGGGCGCCACAGCAGGGTCCACCTCACAGGCACGCCACGCCGACAGCATCACCGTATTGAGCGGCTATGACGCCGACCCAGCCAAAATAAGGCTGCACACGGTGGTAATAGCCGACACCTCGCGCACCAACTGGTACAGCCTGAGCGACGTGAGCATAGTGGGCGGCAATGCCCAACTGAATGTTGTTCAAACCAACCGCGGCAAGGAGGTGCGCGGAACCATGGGCGGCGGCATGTACATCAACGCGGCGGGCACTGTGGTGGTGCGCAATGTGAAGTTTGGCTACTTGGGCACTGCGACTACACCCGCTGTGAGCACCTACAATAAGGGCATCTACGGCGGCGCCTTGAGCATAGGCGACATGGTCAACCAACCGGCCGGCATGCGCAATAATATATGGATAGACAGTTGCTACTTTGGCTACAACGTAGGCTCCAACGGCACAGGGCATTATGGTATTTACGGCTCCAACGCCAATCAGGTGTTTATACGCCAACATGGCGTGGGTATCTATGGCAAAACACGCATCACCAACAGCACCTTTGACAGCCAAAACAACACTGCGGGCAGAAATGGCTACGGCGAGTTGTCGCTATTGACTATGGACACCCTGATTGTTGCCCACAACATCTTCCGCAACGCCCGCACCAACGAAAGTGGCCGTCCGGCGGTGATGCACTTGTGTAACTACAACGCGCCCCATGCCTATATAAAGGTGGAGCACAATATCTTTGAAAACAACCGCAATCTGGCGGCAGGCAGCGTGGGTGTCATTTTGGTCCAAAACCTTAGTTACACCGCCGGTGCCGCCTACAACTACGGCAGCGTGCACATAGTGAACAACTTGTTCCGCAACAACATTTCCGGTGCCGCACAAGGTAGCGTTGCCTACTTTTACTTGATGGGCAACGCCGTTACCACTGCCGGCGCGGGCAAACCCATTTACTTTAGCAACAACACGGTGTATGCCAGCAACACCACGGCGGCACTAACCAACAACAACGCCGAGTTGTTTGTGAACGGCGCCACGGCAAGCCGGCAGGTGTATATTACCAACAATGTGATTTACCCCGGCAACGCTAATGCCTATCCTATATCGTCGGTCAATACTGCTGAGGGTCTCGTTATGCGCGGCAACATTACGCGCTATTTGCCTTCGCCCGCTAGTGGGCTCTACAATTGGGGCAACAATCACAATGGCGTAACCAGCGACACCATTCCGTTTGTGAATGCCGTAGCCACCACGGGCGGCGCCACTGCTGGCTTTGTGCTCAAAAACAAGTTTGAATACAATGGCTTGGCAAGCCTTGCCGACTATCCTGGCGGTGCTGCTGCAGCCGCGGCCACCACCGACTACGCCGGCATCCCCCGCGTAAATGCCGCCGACAGCATAGTGCCCGGTGCCTTCCAAAGCGCCTTGCCTGCAATTTATGCTCCCACCGCGGGTGTGCTCTACGTGGCACCCGCCGCCACCGGCAACGGCAGCGGCAGCGATTGGGACAATGCTGTGGACGGCTTGGCACAAGCCTTGCAATGGGTGGGTCAGCACAATAGACACACCGCAGGCAGCCCCAACTTTGTTACCGAAGTGCGTGTAAAAGCCGGTACCTACAATCCCCGCTATCAAGCCATAGGCAGCACCAACCGCCATCTGTTTGGCTATTGGGGCAATAATGGCATCATGAATGGCGGCGTTACTTTTGAAGTGCCTGCGGGCGTGCGCTTGGTGGGCGGCTACGATGCCAGCCAAAGCACTGCTACCGGCACCACCCGCTCGTTTTTGACCACGGGCGACGAAAGTCCCAGCCTGCTGGTGGGCAAAGGCGTGGGCACCGGCGTGCAACAATACAACGACAGCGTGAACCACGTGGTGAGCATAGTGAGCAACAATGCCACCGACAAGTACTACTTGGACGGCTTTACCATCACCGGCGGGCGCACCTACACCGGTTCCACCGGACCTTGGGGCTGGGGCGGCATTGTCAACACGGTGCACACCACCTACGGCGGCGGCGGCTTGTTTGTGCTGCGGCAAACTGCCGAAAGCGGCTTGCGCGACACGGTAACTATATTGAACAACACCATTCGCAACAACCGCAAGGATATGCAGGTGGGCTTGGGCATGGGCGGCAGCGGCGTGTACATCAACAGCACGGTGCCGGTGGTGTTCCGCGGCAATACGGTCAAATCTAACCAAAGCCGCATCATGGGCGCCAACCGCATCAACTATGGCGGTGGCATGCTGCTCATGGCACGTCAAAACAACAATATCTTGTTAGAAAACAATCGCTTTGAGGACAATGTGAACCCCGGCTCGGCCTACGGCGGCGGTTTGGCAATTATGAGCCAAAGCACCATTGACATTGTGAATGTGAACAACTTGGGCAGGTTGGACGCCGGCAGCACGGTGAGGGTGCTGGGCAACCATTTTATTAACAATGGTGCCCACTACGGCGGCGGCGTATATATCTACTCGTATGCCAATGTGTTGTTAGAAGGCAACCACTTTGAGCAAAATTATGCTCAGTGGAACTTGGAAAATGGCAAACTGATTAACTTTGTTTACGACGGTTATGCCAATGGTGCTGCCATTTTTGCGGTGCACCGTCCGGATGCTACTGCTGCCGCTGCCTCCACTTTGGAGATACGGCGCAACCGCATTCGCAACAACGGTGCCCGCAGTTCGGTGCTATTGTTGCGCTCGGGCACAGGCGGCAACGTGGTGGCTACCGACAATGTTATGTACGGCAACGACGTGGTCGAAAAATTGGTGAACTTGCATAGTCTCACTGCCACAGGCAACCTCTTGTTTGCCAACAATACGCTCTACGGCAACCTTTCGGGTTACACCGAAACGGAGTACGTTGCCGATGTGTTTATGGAAACTTCGCCTTCGCTGGGAGTTATCAATGTTTTGAACAACGTTTTGTACAACTCCGACGCCAAGTTTCCGGTGATACGTGCTTCGGCTTATGCTCCCACCCGGAATTTGCTGCATAGCAACATCATCCGTCAAAACACCTTTGTTACGGGTTCGGCGGGCACCAATGTGAAGCCCAGTGCCAACGATTTTACCAACTATACGGTGCGCAATATGATTCAGGTGAGCGACTGGAGCGTCCTGTTCAAATCGGTGAGCGAAGCCGACCACGACAGCACATTTTTGCAGCCCAGCATAGGCTCTTATGCCGACGATGCGGGCGACACGCTGCAATATGTGATGAACGGCAAAGACCTGCGGGGCAGTCGTGACTATCTGGGCGACCCGCGCAAGCAAGGCTACACGGTGGACATAGGCGCCCGCGAAGGTCCCAACCAAGGATTGGAGATAACCGAAGGCAAACTCTTTGTGGACGCGCGCAAGCACGGCAGCGGCAAAAATTGGGCAAATGCCTATCCTAACTTAGCCAAGGCTTTGGACGAAATTCGCAAGCGGCGTTCGGCGGTGGACACCATCTTTGTGGGTGCCGGCGTGTATAGCCCCATTGCCGAAGGCTTTGACGGCGTCGAAGGCAACAGGTCGTTTGTGCTGCCCCAAGCCGTGATGTTGGGCGGCTATAGCATCCAAAATATGGACGACAGCGTAACCAACCCCAACGCGCGTGATTTTATAGTGAGCAAAACGGCTTCGCCCACCACGCTATCGGCAGGTGCTTCAAACGAAATTTATCACGTGATAACCATTTCGGACAGCACTCCCGCCGCCGGCTATTATAGTGGGGGACAATACCGCGTGGATGGTTTTAACATCACGGCTGTGGGGGCATCTCCGTTTTGGGACGGCGACAGTTTGAGCCGCTTTGTAACCCACCGCAGCAGCAGCGGCGATGTGAAGTTAGAAAACCGACTGGGGGGTGCCTTGTTGGTGAACAGTTACGTGCCTGTAACCTTGGCCAACAACGTGATACGAGGCTTTAGAACAGCCTCGGCGGCGGCAGTGTTTGCCACTCCGCGTGCCAACTTTACGTCGGTGAACAATGTGTATGTGGACAATGCCTCTAAGGGTAACAAAGAGGACTGGAACAACGCCGAATGGGGTCGCGAAAACTACTCGGGTGCGGTGCAGGTATTGGTGCCCAACGAGACACCCAAAGACTACGCCGGCAACCCCACCACCATCACCATCACCTTCCAAGGTGATAGCCTTGCCGACAACCGTGTGCAAACCGACACGGCAGTGTTCTACGGCGTGGGCTTGTCGCTCAGTGTGGGCAGCCACAATTTGGTGCTCGACAGTTTGCGTTTGCACAACAACTACACCAACAATCCTTCGAACAATCCCAATGTGCGCTCCTATGGCGGCGGCATGTATATCCGTTCGGCGGGCAATGTGCGCTTGTTGCACTCGTATTTGAGCAACAACACTGCCTCGAGCAGCGGCGGCGGCGGCGCGCTGTATTTGCGCAGCAGCGGCAGCAACTTCTTCAAACACAACATTGTTGCCAACCACAGTGCAGGCTTGGGCGGTAGCGTGGTCATGGACGACCAGGCAGCCACCGCCACCAGCGTTTGGCTCAACAATACCATTGTGAACGGGCAAGCCCTACAGAGCAACGGCGGCGCCAACTTCTATCACAGCGGCGCGGGCAAGGCAAAGTACTTCAACAACATTATATTTAGCGAAGGCGCTCCGCTCAGTTTGGTATCTGTTGCCACCAACAGTGCAGCCGATAGTTTGCTCAACAATTTGCTCAACGACAATGCGGTGGAAACTACTGCACCGATGCTGGGCAACGCTGTCGATTTGGTGTCGGAGGGCAACATCGGCAATTTGTTTGTGAACGCTGCCCAGGGCAACTATCGTGTGTTGCCCACCAGCCTTGCTGTTGAAGGCGGCGACCAGCGCTTGTATGCCCGCTACCCCAGCGCCGGCGACGACCTCGACTACAGGGATACTGCGCGCGTGCAAGGTTTTGACATCGACTTGGGCGTATATGAGCAAGGGCTGCAAGAGATTAAGCCTTCGTCGTCGGGTATTATCTACACCACCCTTGCCGGCACAGGCACTACCCAAAAGGGCACTTCGTGGGACGATGCGGCTCCGCTCACGCATGCCTTGCGCTACATTGGCACCTACAATGACAATGCTGCCCTGGGCGGACAAACGCTCATCGACACCATCTACATCCAAGAGGGCACCTACACGCCCAAGTATTTTCCACGCGGCTTGCGGGGTCTCACCTCGTCGCAGCAGCGCACGTTCTTGTTCCCCGAAGGCATACCGGTGTATGGCGGCTTTGTGAACACTTTGGTGGCCGAAGAAGGCGACCCCGAGGATACTAAGGCGCGTCCGTTTATAGAGCGCAACGACAGCATCCCATCGGGCACGGTGCTCCACGGCGAAGGCGCAGTGTGGCACACGGCTTTGGTGGCAAGCACTTCGGCTACGGCGCCGGTGATATTAAACGGCATCACCTTTGCCGGCGGCAAAGCCACCGGCACGGGAGTTACCCAGATGGCAAACGGCGTGAATGTGTATAACGCCTATGGCGGCGGCTTGGCACTGTATGCCCGCAGCAATAATGTTCAATTGCCCTACAACACTTATATGTACGACACGGCTACCTACGGTGCCGGCTTGTATGTGAACTTGAACAACCCCACCACCGGCGGCAACTTGACGGCATGGCGCAGTGTGTTCCGCAACAATACGGCTACCTACGGGGGAGGCTTGCATTTAGAAGGCAACAGCACCTCCGACAACATTTTGCTGCACACCTCCAATGTGTACAACAACGAGGCGCTCTACGGCGCGGGCATCTATGTGTCGGGCTTTGGACCCACTGCCCGCATTGTGAGCACCACCGTGTCGCACAACCGCTTGAGCGATGCTGTGAACGGCAGCGGCAGTGCGTTGTACACAAGCACCTTTGGTTTGGTGCAAGTGTTTAGTTCGTTGCTTGCCGACTCTGTGGCGGGCAGCACCAAAACTTTGGGCAGCGCCAATTATGGCACCAAACATTTGTTTCACACTTTGGTGGTACCCACCGAGGCATTCACTGCCAATATAGGTACTGCTTCGGGCTTGTTTGCCAATGCTGCCGGTGCGCAAGGCGCTGTGGCGGCGGGCTTTCTCAACACGGCTCCCGAGGCCAATGGCAACTATATTTTCCGCCTGCATCCTGCCAGCCGTGCCATCAACCGCGGCGACTCGGCAAACTACGAAGCGTTTTTGGGCACCACCGTGCGCGCCAGCACCGACTTTGCAGGCGACAGCCGCATCAAAGGGCGCAACATTGATATGGGCGCCTACGAAGGCGAAATTGTGGCAGGCGCCACCCTTAGAATTGACGACCCCGAGTACAGCGGCTATCTCACCGTTGACCAAGGCGACTCTATTTGGGTAAAATTGGTGGACGACGGCATCAGTGGCGGCGTGGGCGACACCGCACGCAACATCTATTGGTCGTTAGTGGGCACAACCGACGCGGCTACCGAAGAGTGGAAAACCCCCGATGTGTTTACGGCTGCTCACGGCAAATTTGAAATTGTGCACAAACTGCCTGCCAGCCCCGACTCCATTACCGACAGTGTGTGCATCAAGGGTCTTGACTTTACTAACTACAATGTTGCGGGCCGCGTCAAGTATTATCTGTATGTGGGACGGCAAGAAACCTTGCTCACCAAAGCCGACTCGATAGAAATACAGGTGTTGCGTCCGGTGGACAGCGTGCGCATTATCAACTCGACCCTGCCCTGGACGCTGGTGGACGGCAAAAAGACCATCACCATCACCAAAGAGGGCGGCACCAGTGTATATGCCACCACTTTGCAGTCGCAAATTTGGCCTTCCAATGCGGCTATCCAAACCTACGGCTACGAAATTGTTGCCGGCGCCGGCAATCTTTTGAGCGTAACCCAAACAGGTTTGGTTACTTTGCGCCCCGATACAAACGGCACGGCGGCAGTGTATGTGTTCACGCACGGCACCACCCGCCCCCGATTTGGTTACGACACCATTTACTTTAACCTGACGCAAAAGATGGTAACCAGCATCGACGGCGGCAGCGATACGGTGTTGCGTGCAGAGTCGCCCAATCACTTGAACTCCTATACCATTAACCCCATTGTGAAGCCCGACGATGCCTACAACAAAGCGGTGATGTACGACCTTTACTACAATGGACGCGGCGGCACTGCTGCCATCCTTGTCCCCATTGTGGGCGACAACCGAGCCACCATCAACTTTGGCAGCGATGCCACCGGCGAGGGCTTTGACACGGTGAGGGTGCGGATATTGCCCGCCGACGGTGGAACGGCTATCGACACAGTTACGGTGATACGTCAAAAGGTGCCACTGAGCACAGTGCGCTTTGTTGAAGACACTATCCGCTTGGAGTGGAACAGCACTTCGCGCGATGGCGTCAACGGCAGCAGCGGCAATTTGGGCAATCCTAGGGTGGCACGCTGGAACATTCCTATTACCGGTCCGGCCAATGCCTACAACAAAAACTTTAACTACGAAGTGGTGAGCGGCGCCAGCCTTTTGGCGGGCGACACGGTGAACAGCACCAACCTCACCGCCACTTTTGAAGCCGATAGTTTTGGCGTGGTCAAACTGCTGTTGAAATCGGCAGAAGAAGCCTCTTTGAACGACACCTTGGTGATTATTCACAGCAAACAGTACTTGACTTCGCTCAAGATTGCGCAAAACACGGCAGCCAACAATCAAATAGAATTGATTGCCACCAACACCTCTCCTGCCGGTAGAGACTCTATTGTGTTGAACGTGAATTTGGCACCCGAAGTGGCTGCCCAACGCAGGTTGGAGTGGACTTTTGCCAACGACGGTAGTAGTTCGGCCACCCATATCAATACAACAGTGGACTATCCTGCCTCTATTCGCAATGTGGTGCTCTTTGACGATTTTAGCACCGCCACGGTGGTTGCCAAATCCGTTGACGGCAGCGGCTTGCAGGATAGCGTGGTGATAATTCGCCGTCCCTTGTGGGTGGACACCGTGCACATCCCCACCGGCAAAGAGGTGACGATAACGGCTACCGACAACCCCACCCAGAACCGCGAAGCCACGTCCACCTTTAGGGTAACGCCCGAAGCGGCTTACAATCGCAGTGTGAAATACCGCATCCTTGAAGGCGCCTCACTCTTGACGATACAAAACACCAACGACACCGTGGTGCTAACGCAAACCGGCGCCAGCGGACAGGTGCTCACCACTTTTGACCAAAATGGTTTTGGCACGGTGCGCATAGAACTGTATCCTGCCGATGGCGGCGGTGGCAAAAAGGACACCATTACCATCAGGCGCGAAAAATTGCAAGTGAGTTCGGTGAAGTTTGTGATGACGGGCAAGGATACTATTTTGGAGGTTTCCAATGCAAGCCAAAGTTTGGCTTTGGATTTGAGCGTGGACGTGCAGCCCCTGATTGCTCCCAACCGCAATTTGCAAGTGATAGCCGTGTATGGTATCGGTAGCAGCGACACCGCTACGGTGATTATTACAGCACAAGCCGCGGGCGGCTATGCCAACGTGCGCGTGAACTTTGCGGCGGACGATGTGGGCTTTGGCAGCGTCAAATTCTATGTGAAATCGCAAGACGGCAGCGATATTAGCGACACCGTTACGGTGATACGCAAACGACGCCCCAGCGATAGTGTTGTGTTTGCCCCCAAAATTGTAAACCTCCAATGGCTCAGCAGCAGTGTGGACACTGTTGCCATCCCCACAGTGAAAGTGTGGCCCGACAATGCCTTTACCGGCTTGTACTTCCGCATATTGCAGGGAGCCCATTTGTTGAAGTACGACACGGTGCAATTGAGCACCACCGTTATCAACGGCTTGAATGTAAGTTTCAAGAGCCGCGATAGTTTGGGCATTGTGGTGGTGGAAGCCACTACTTGGGACGGCAAAAAGGATACCTTGACGGTGAAGCGCGACAAAGAGCGGTTGACCAACTTGACGATTAACGGCAAGCCAGCCAACGATACCATAGTGCTCCTCAAGCAGTTTGTGGGCGGCGCCCAGCAACAAGGCGACTCCATTCGTTTGACGGTGGACTTGCTGCCGGTGAACGTGGCAGCGAGCAACCTGACGTGGACATTGGTGGATACCAGCACAGGTGCCACCGCCGTCTTTACCAGCAGCGGCATAGGCACGGCTAACCAAAACACCCAGCAAAATGTGGTGTTTGCAGGCTTTGGTGCTGTAAAAGTGATTATCACAAGCAACGACGGCAGCAACTTGAAGGACAGCGTGGTGATTGTGCGCAAAGAAATGACCGCCGATACGGTAGAGTTCACATGGGCTGCCCAAGATACGGTGCTGCTGTGTGCCCACGAGGGTCAAAAGACTGCGCTCACCATACCGTTTGAGGTAAGTCCTGTGAATGTGGCAACGCGCCGCGTAACCTGGGGATTGGTGGAGGATGCAATAGGCACTGTAACGACTGTTTATCCTGCCGACACTACCATTAGCAACATCACTGCCGCAGGCAACATCAGCCTCGACTTTGCCGCAGGCGATGCAGGCTTTGGCAAGGTAAAGGTTTGGGTGCGCACGTCGAACGGCAAAACCGACACCCTCACCGTAGAGCGCCGCAAACGCCTTGTGGACACGGTTTACTTTGACACCAAAACCCTCACCATATTGTGTGCTACCGACACCTCGCGGGCGGCGCTTACGCTACCGTTTACGGTGGCTCCATTTGCCGCACCCGACAGTGCCTACAGCAAGCAAGTAACGGCAGGCGTGGTGGATGCTGCCGGCATATTGGATGCCCCTGAGGTGCTTGCACAAGTGCAGGGCATCGCCCAAGGCAAGGTGAGTCTGCAATTTAAGACCACAGACGCAGGCTACGGCACGGTGAAGGTGTGGATAAAGGCTACCGACGACGGCGGCAAAACCGACACCATTACGGTGGAGCGCAAGAAAGGTCCTGTGAGCAAAATAGCCTTTAACCCCAATCCTGTTTATTCGAGTTGGGTGCTGGGTCTCGGCGTGGACACCGCCAAAGCGGCTGCCATTGTTTTGAGCCCTGCCACTGCCTACAAAGACAGTCTCACCTTCCGCATCATCAAAGGCAAAAGCCTGTTGCTGAACGACACCGTTGCGCTCAAACCGGGCGTTTCGGGCAGCATCCCGGATAGTTTGCTGCTGTCGTTTTGGGATAGAAACACGCTGGATACGGTGAAAGTGGAAGTAACTTCGTGGGATGGCAAAAAGGATACTCTCACGGTGATTCGCAGCACTCAAAAGATGGAGAGCCTCAACATTGCTACCTCAACGCCTATTGCCCTTAGCGGCGACACGGTGCACTTGTGGCGGCAATGGAACGGCACGGCATTCACCGAAGAAGATTCGGTGCGCATCACTGCTGCCTACCTTCCCAACAATACTGCCAGCCCCACTTTGAAGTGGGAGTTGCTGCAGCCCGACGGAACAACGGCGGCTACGGCGGCTCAGTTGAAACTGACGGGCAGCAACACCACGCAAGATGTGAAGTTTAGCGGGTTTGACACCGTGTTGTTGGTGGTGTCGTCCACCGACGGCAGCGACTTGCACGACACCATTGTGCTGGTGCGCAACCTGCGCCTTGCCGATAGCGTGCGCTTTGCCAGCCACAACGTAGTGTTGCTCAACAGTACCGATGCAGATAACCCCGACGGTAGCGTTACATTGGAGATATTTCCTGCTTCGGCAAATAGCCGCATCATTGACTACGACACCATTGCGGTGCCGGCAGGCAGCAGCAGCATTTTGGCCACCTGCTCTGCGGTGAACAGCACAGTGGCTGCCAACGGACGAGCCACCTTTGCCTACACCTTCAAAGCAGGCGATGCCGGCTACGGTAGGGTGCAAGTGGAAGTGAGAACAGACAATGGCAAGGTGGATACCTTGACCATAGAGCGCCTCAAACGCCCTGTGGACTCTATCACCTTTGCCCAGGACGAGCGCCACCGTACTTTGTGGTGGAACAGCACTACCAACGACACCACCGTGCTGCTGCACGCTACGGTGTGGCCCGCCAATGCCTACCGCTCGGGTTTGACCTTTGGCACAGAGGATGCAGGCAACTTGGCAAATGCCTTGCCTGCGCCGACCACCGCTGCCGATGGTGCCACAGTGCGCTTGACCTTTGCCAGCCGCGACAGTTTGGGCACGGTGAAAGTGATAGTGAGCAGTTTTGACGGCAAAACCGACACTGCCCGCATCACGCGCCGCAAGGAGTGGGTAACCAGCGTGGGCGTGAACCACAATAGCCCCTATACGGATACGCTGTGGCTCACCAACGTTGCCGCCAACACTACGCGTCAGTTGCTTGCCAATCCACTGCCCATTACGGCAGCCGAGCAGACCTTGGAGTGGGGCTCTACCGACCCGACTTTGGCTACGGTAACTCAGGCAGGCTTGGTAACCTTCTTGGGCACCTATCCTAATGGCTTGGGCACAGTAAAAATTTGGGTGCGTGCCACCGACGGCAGCGGCGTGAGCGACACGGTTGCACTCACTCGTGCCGAGCGGATGATTAGCAAACTCACTATTGCGGGCAGAGCCACCGGTGTGGATATGGCTTATGGTGCCATTAAGCAATTGACAGCCATTGTAACGCCCCCCGATGCCTACAACCAAGCCCTCGTTTGGGTGAGCCGCGATACCAGCGTGGTCAAAGTGATACCCGGCACCGATAGCATCATTGCAGGCAACAGCGACGGCGAACCGTGGATAGTGGTCATCTCGCTTGCCGATAGCACCAAGCAAGATTCGATACAAGTGAGCGTGCAAACCTCCACCGACCCCAATTTGATGGACCCGATATTTAAATTTGGTATGGAAAGAGACGGCGTGGGTGTGCCCATCGACATCACAAAGCCCAACCCCATTGTGGACATCAAAATGGTGCGGCCCGATAGTGTTGGACCCGGATGGTCGGGCAAGCAGTGGGATATTGTATCCAAGGTTTGTAATGTGCCGGTGGTGAATGTGGAACTGAACACCGGAAGCCGCGGCGACACACTGGTGGTAAGCCTCAACGGCGAGCGCTGCTGGCCCAGCGGCGGCATTGGCGGCAACGGCAAAGGCACCTACTACTTTGACAGTTTGGCAAACGCCCTTGGCGAGTACAAGTACGGTGCCGAAAGTTATGTGGTGATAGAAGTGCGCACACGTGGCGGAGAGTCGCTCAAATCTACTATTCGCATCCAACCTGCTCTCAGCAGCAACTCGCTCATGTACCAGTCGTATCCCAATGTGTTGGAGGCTATACAAAACACCTACTACAACAGCAATGGCGAGCGCGAATGGGACGATGCCACCGGGGACTTTACCAAACCGACAGGCAAGACTTATAGTCAATTCCTATGGTTTGTCAATGCAGGCGGCACCACCGACACCCTGGCAACAGGACCTATGCTTTACATCGAAGAAAAGTACAGGAACCCGGAAGCGCCGGACTATGTTGCCAATGCCGAGTTTAGTTTGGTTGCCCGCAGAGTAACCGGCGGCACCCAGCAGAATCCTACCTACGAGAGCACCTTAGCCTGCGGTATGTACTTGGATGAAGTGCCCACGGTTTCGAACAAATTGACGGTGTTCCCCAACCCAGTGGGTGCCACCCGACGGCTGACGGTGCGCTACGGCGGCTACAGCAGTAGCGAAACCCCCGAGGAGATGGAGTCCGGTGTGAGCATCACCAGTTTGACAGGCACGCCTTGGCCCGTAGTTTTTGTTGGCGCCAGCGCCGAAGACAAGCAAATCACCTTAGACGTGTCCGCGCTCATCACAGGTGCTTACGTTGTGAATATACGCGGGGCTTCTGCGATTATTGTGGTTAAATAAGTTGAGAGTTGAGAGTTGAGAATTGAGAGTTGATGTGTTGATATGTTGGCGAAATCCCTGCCGGATGGTTCTGGTGGGGGTTTTGCTTTTTTGCGTGGGTTGCGCTTTGCTTGCCTGCGGTTATGAAAATTTCGCCCTTCGGGCGATAGCATAAAAATATTTTATGAAAAATTTGGTGGGGTCTAAAAAAGTTTTTACCTTTGCACCATATTGTTACATAAAGATGGTTGCAGGTCTATCTGCAAAAAAGTAAGATAAAACTTAAAAGAACATAGAGAGAGCCATCATGATAAAGTTGATGGCTTTTATTTTTTATAGAAACATCAATTATAAAATAAATCAATATGGCAAAAAAACAATTCTATTCTGAACTTTTTAAGTTCGCATTTTTCCCTAATTATGACAGTGCTATTGCTTTTTTAGCCGATACTTTGGCTGATAAAGAGGCTTGGGATTTTTCAGATAGTGCAACTAAGAGTAACAGTATTCTTAAAAACTATCTTGAATTTACTTTCAGAAAATTACAACAGGAAAAGAAAATTGCATTTACATCTGACAATCAATTCGCTTGCTTCAACACGGGGCTTGTTACCGAAAATTTGGAAGATATTTTTGCCTTTTTTGAGGAATATAAGAACCCGAGAGCAGGACTTACAACCCCTTTCTGCTTTAAAGCATTTTTGAAAAAAAGTGATAATAATATCCTTAGGAATTTTTCAAATTCTATTCCTGATGTTGCGAATTTTTTTGACAAACCCGAATTGCTCATTTTTAATCCAAAATGTGATTTAATACCCGATTTAGACCACATAATAGGTGATAATTTAGGGCGTTTTCCTATACATCTTCAAGGAGCAGACGATGCCGAATTACGAAGACAACTTGTCGGGGCAATAGATGAAGTAAAGAAAAAAGTGCGTTCTAATTATAAAATAGCCGTGCCACAATACTATGACAGCAAAATTCAGTTATTGCTACCTCTTTGCTTAACATCAGGTTCGCCAAATCCGGATTTAGCATTGGTAATTCATAAACTAAATGACACTACTTATACTGCAAGGACTTGCTTAACTCTAAAAATGGCCTACAACAATGCTCGACTTATTGTAAAACCGCAAAGTAATTGGCTAAAACCATAAACTATGGTATTTATGATACGGAAAAACCTCGTTTTTTCCAGCGACATTTAATTTTCAACTCTCAATTATTCATTTACCAATTGTCCCGTAGGGACACAATGTGGTAGAACATTTGGCAACCGCCGTGTGCGGTGCTTGCGTTTTCCGCAGGTTGCGCTTTGCTTGCCTGCGGTTATGAAAATTTCGCCCTTGCGGGCGATAATCATAAAAATTATTACCTTTGCTCAATTATGAACTGTAAATCATCCATTATTCATTGTTCGCTGGCGGCTGGTTGCTGGTTGCTGGGCGCTGGTTTGCTTTGCGGTTGCACTAAGGAAATACCTTGTCCTGTGCCGGAGTTGGGTTATACTGATGAATTTATTGTTGATTTGCTCAATCCTCGTTATGCTCCCTTGACAGACTTTTATGGTAGCGTTGAAGAGCCTTTGCATGGCTACAAGCGGCACGGTGTGATTGTGTTTCATCGTTATGGGAATGAATTTTTTGCTTGGGATGCTACTTGCGTGAACGATGGCGAGTGTATTGAAAACGGCAAGGTGAAACCTGCTGCCGACAAGGCTTTGTCGCAGGGCGAGTGCACCCGCTGCAAATCGCGCTACTCGCTGCTGGACGGCACTCACACTGACAAAAAAGTCAGTTTGCGCGCCTACTATGTGCGTCCCCTGCGCAACGCAACCGAGCAATATAGGGTATCCAATCGGTAGTGCTACCGCCCGCTGGCGGCAATTGTGGTTTTGAGGCGGCTGTTGAAGGCTGCCTCTTGTTGCAAATCCTCTATGCTGATGTGCATGCGGTAGCGCCAATAATGGTGCGGGTTGTCGGGGATGTTGATGCGCTCGCTTTGCGGGTCGGCGGGGCATAGGTGTTCATCGGTTGCCAGCAAATCTTGCAGCGGAAAAATTGCCAATGCCGCCGGCGACCGTAAATGCGCATCTATTATCTTGTTGATAATGAATGAATTACACTCGGAAGGGGCGGTGCCCGGCTGCTCGAGAATTTGGTTGTAGTAGCGTTGTGCGGCGGCGGGATTTTGGTTCCACCAGGCGCGCAGCACGTCGGTGTCGTGGGTGCCGGGGCTGCACACTGCCTGCACAGGGGCATTTTGCAGGGCGGCAAACTCAACATTACTATCGCAGGGCATTCGCTCAATAATGAGGCTCAAAATGCCCAAACGCTGCATCACATTGGGCACGCAGGCGGGCACCATGCCCAAGTCTTCGCCGCACACCAGCATGGATGTGGCGTTGCAAAGGGCAGGCAATTTTTGCAAGGCTTGCTGTTGCCAAAATTCGTTGTGCCGATGGTAAAAAAAGTCGATGTATAAGCGGTCGAGTGCCTGCTTTTGCGCCTCGTCCAAGTCCTGATATGAGCGCGAGTGGTGCATAGCAATGCGGGGATGGTAGTGGGCAGGCTGCTGCGGGTCGGCTATCAACACTACTTCGTTGTGCAGTGCCAATAATTTTTGTTTCAATGAATTGTCGGCAATGGGCTGCTGCTCAAAATAAGTTACAATTTTTTGCTGGCTGTCAAATTGGGGCTTGAAGCGGTAGTGGTGCGAGCGGTATTCCTCAAAGTAGGTGCGGGTTATCGCTGGGGCTTGGCTGCCAAATAATTCCCGCAAAATGTGGGGGCGGATGTAGGGGCGGCACAAGCGGTGGGTATCTAACCAAGCACCGGCTTGCGTGATTTCGCCAATAGACAGCGGCAGCGCGGGCGCAAATGTGCCCAGCAAGCCCTGCACAGCCTGTTGCGGGATTTGCCAGATACGAAAAAATCCCAAAATATGGTCGATGCGAAAGGCATCAAAATAATCTGCCATGGCTTGCAAACGCTGTATCCACCAGCGATAGCCGTGGGCAGCCATAGATGCCCAATTGTAGGTGGGGAAGCCCCAATTTTGCCCCGTTGCCGAAAAGGCATCGGGTGGGGCGCCTGCCTGCGC
>BNTQ01000044.1 GCA_025996715.1 Bacteroidia bacterium
GCCGGCGGGCTTAGTTTGGCTTTGTTCGCGCTGTTTTACTACCTTGTGGATGTCAAAAATTTCACGCGGTGGACATTTCCTTTTCGTGTAATTGGGCTCAATTCCATTACCATCTACATTGCCTCGATGCTGATTAACATTAGTTTTATTGCCCATTCGTTGTTTGGCGGCATCATTTCGGTGTTCCCTGCCGCTTGGGCAAGCATGCTGGCGGGCTTGTTCTACACCGCAACCTGTTGGCTATTGTTATATTTTTTGTATCGGCAAAAATTGTTTTTGAAGGTGTAAAACAATGGACAATGGATAATAATTGTATGGGCGGGGTTTGCCCGCCCGAATTTGCATAAAACACAAAACGCTGTAAATCAATTATTTACGGCGTTTTATGATTTTTTTTGCCAAAAAATTTGCAATATTCAAAACATATTTCTACTTTTGTCGCCGAAGTTCTTCGGAATTTTAGATATAAAAAGTGCCTTTTGCATTAAAATATCCACATTTTACTGTAGACAAGGGGCAAGCAAGTCCGCTATACGCGGGTTGCTTGTCTATTTATCTACAGGTGTGTGGATATACCTAATGCAAGTGGGCTGCAACCCGCTTTTTTCTTTTTAAATAACCTATCTCTGTTGGTTGCAGGAGGTAATTAAATCATTTTTATTATGAAAAAAATGTATTTGAAAATTGCCTGCGTGGCAACAGTGGCGAGCGTAATGGTTACGGCTTGCGGAGGAACAAAAGCGGTGTCGGTTACCGACAACAGCGCGATGAAAAAAACCTTTAACGAAGAGGCAGAGGTAGAAATCAAAGACCTTCCTTGTACAGGAAGTGATTTTTACTCTACAAAAGACCTTATTCGCGCCAATGGTATTGGCGAGAGTATGGACCAACAAATGGCAAAACGGATGTCCCGTCAAGCCGCCTTGGAAGACTTGAGTACTAAGATAGGGGTTTCTGTGAATGCCCTTATATCTGACTACTACAAAAGTACTAAACAAGCAATGACGGAGGACTTAAAACGCCGTTTTGAAGGTGGTACTGACCTTGTTGTAAAGGAACGGATTTCCGGCTACCGTACAATATGCGAAAAATATACACGTAACAAAAATAACAACAACAGTTACAAATGTTATATGTGCATAGAGTTGGGTGCTGATGATATGGCAAAAGCCGTGCACAATAAATTAACCGAAGACCAAATTTTGCGAGTGGACTACGATTACGAAAAATTCCGTAATCGCTTTAATGAAGAATTGGCAAAACAGGACACAAATAAATAGTTAATGAAAATGAAAAAACTATTTATTTTGTTGGTATGTTCAACGGCATCACTTGCTCTCATTGGGCAAGTGACGCCCCGTTGGGTAAATGATTACGGAAGGGAAACAATGTATCCTGCCAAAGAATATATTATCGGATTTACTCAAGGCAATATGCGTCAAGGAGAAACTCTTGAAAATGCAAAAAAGCGGCTCATCAAAGATGCTCAAGGACAAATCGCCGAAGGTATTAGGGTACAAGTAGAAAGCAAAACAACTTCACGTGATATTAGCACTCGCGTTAATCAAACGGAACAACTTAACTCGTCTTTTGATGCATCTGTAAAAACAGCAAGCAATGCCGAAGTTGTAGGCATAAAAACGGAGAGTTACTACGACAAGGACGAAGATGTAATTTACGCCTTTGCCTATGCCAATAAGTACGAACTTGCAGGTTACTACAAAGCCAACATTGGGATGCTTTTGCAGCAAGCAGAAGGCAGTTTGACCACCGCCGAACAATTGGAACAAAGCGGCGAAAAATCCAAAGCCCGCAAGCAATGCGAAGATGCTATGCCTATTTTTGCAAAAGTGCGTTATGCACAAGATTTGCTTACCGCCTTGGATGCCGCCGATAGCGAGAGTTTGCAGCAAGCAAAATCAGAAGGTTTGCGCAACGAGGCAACGCAAATGATGGCGCGGCTGGCGCAAGGACTGTATGTGTATTTGGAAAGCAGCGAAAATTTGTTTGGCAAAAAGGTCAATATCCTTGACAATAAACTGAAAGCCATTTTGGCAAAAAACGGTTGCAGTTTTACCAATGATGCCGCGCAAGCCGACCTTAAACTCACGCTCAGCACTACCACACGTGAAATTAGCAATAACGCAGGTAGTATGGTGTTTTGCTATGCCGATACGCAAGTTGATGTGTACGACAATCACAAAGGCAAAAGTGTCTATAACGACGAAATTTCACAAAAAGGCGGCGGCGTTTCGCAGGAGCGCGCGGGGCGCAAAGCCTTAGAGGATGCCGCACCCAAACTTGCAGAAAAGATTATGCCGTGGATAAAGAATTAACAAAGGTTTTTATATTTTCAACATTTAAAATAAATCAAAAATGAACAAATTTTTTTCGTGCAGCAAAATTGTTGCAGTATGCTTGCTTTTGGTAGCAAGTTTAACCCCTGCCTTTGGTAGGCAAAAGGTGGCAGTGTATGTAACGGGCAACAACAATGCGCCCGAAAACAAAATTATTGCCAGCAAATTGGTGGCTGCCATCACAACTGATGGTTACTACGAAGCCGTAGAACGCACGGCTGCGTTTCTTGATCAAATTCAAAAAGAGCAAGAATATCAGCAAGGGGGTGCCGTTGCAGATGACCAATTGAGTAAATTGGGACAGCAAATGGGCGTGGATTATGTGTGTATTGCAGAGGTAGTACCCCTTGGGCGGGCGTTTTTTATCTCGGCAAGACTCGTCAATGTAGAAACCGCTGGCGTGGAAGTTACTGCGGACGCCACTTGCGAAAACCCGCGGGAGATCAATAGCGTTGTAGCATCAGCAAACGAATTGGCAGCAAAACTTGTAAATCCCGATGCTGTTGTGGCATCGGCACCCAAAGCATCTGTGAAAGAAACACCCCAAGCAGCACCTGTAGTTATTCCAAAAGATAAATCTGTGAGTGATTTCACAGATTGTGGATGCGAAATAAAGGTTACCGATATGGGCAAGCAAACTTTTAACAATATGACCTGCCCAAAAGGATGGCGGGTGCCTACACTAAATGAATTGTCGTGTATGTGTCAAAACGAAGACAAAATAGGTGGTTTTTCTGTCGGTATGTTTAAATTAGCCCAAAAGGACAGACCTGTGACTATGGAGGATATGAGAGGAAGCACTGCTTATTGGAGCAGTGAATCAGTAGATGCTAAAAAAGCGTATGTTATAAATTTCAAAGACTGCAAAAAAGATAAAGAAAAAAAAGGCGCGGAGGCTCGGGTTCGTTGTGTGAGAGAAAGTGCATCTGACACAACACTCAACGACAACAAAAGCGACAACGAAAGGAAAGATTCTCGTCGTCCCTCTCGTCCTCGTATGTGAGAAGGTTAAAATGAAATGGTGTTAATTTCATTCCACAAAACATTTTCAGCGACCAACTAACATTGAGATGCAGCAAATCGGTGGCAGCAAGCACAACCACCACACCGCAACCCTCCCAAAATACACCGCGACAATTTTGTAAAAAACGCCTAAAATTGAAACTAAAATAAAAATTTACTTGTGTTATTGTGTCAATATGAAAAATATTCACTACTTTTGCAGCGCAGAAAAATAAAATTTTATGCACATTCAAACTATTTGAAATAAATGTATTAATTAATAATTATTCCAATTTGGAATATGGAATAAAACATGAACGAAAGAGTAAAAAATAATGGAATGCGTCCGCACGATATAGTTATTTTGTTAAAAATAATTGCTTGCGGTGGTAAAGTCTTGGGATATCAGGAACTTGCTAATTCGTTGTTAATCAGCATTGGCGAAATCAGTAAGTCAATGGAACGCAACCGTATTGCAGGTTTGGTTAATCCTCAAAAAACGCAAATCAATCGTTTGGCGTTGCGCGATTTTTTGATTTATGGTTTGAAATACGTTTTTCCGCCGCAAATTGGAGCCTCTACACGTGGTATTCCTACGGCACATTCTGCCTCGCCTGTCAAGGACAAAATTGCCGAAAGCACAGAAAATTTTGTGTGGAAATACTACAAAGGCACACGGCGCGGAAATGCTATTTTGCCGCTGTATGCCAAAATTCCACAGTTTATCGAAAACGACAGTGAACTTTACGAACTGCTCGCCATTGTCGATACATTGCGCATTGGCAAGAGCCGTGAAAAAGAAATTGCAATCGAAGAATTGGATAAAAAATTAAACGCATAATGGCAAGTAATATCGAGAAATAATAGAATCGGCTTTACCCTACAATTCAGAAACTGAACAGGTTGATAAGATTTTTGCAATTTTATGCAAGACATTTAATGGTAAATGGTAAACTATGAAAATCCAATACGCCTCCGACCTGCATTTGGAATTTCCCGAAAACAAAAAATTTCTAAAAGAGAACCCGCTGCAACCTGTGGGCGATGTGTTTGTGTTGGCAGGCGACATTGGCTATTTGGCTGAATACGCGCTGTATGCAGATTTTTGGGATTATTGCGCAGCAAATTTCCGCGAAACAATCGTCGCAATCGGCAATCACGAACTTTATACTTATTTCGATTTGGCGGATATTTCAGATGGTTTGGTTATGACAATCCGCCCCAATGTGAAAGTGTATTATAACGCTGTTGTTCAGATAGATAATGTTGATTTTGTGGTTTCTACGCTTTGGTCGAAAATCCCGATGGTTGATGCGTATATTACTGAAAAAGGCGTCAATGATTTTTACAGAATAATGTACAAAGGCAAACGATTGAGTTACAATGTTTTCAATGAGGAACATGAGCGTTGTTTTGATTTTATCCGTAGGAGTGTATCGAATACGCCAGATGATAGAAAAATCGTTGTTGTAACACACCACGTTCCCTCGTTTGCGCTATCTTCGCCCGATTTTGCGGGCAGCCGCATTAACGGTGCATTTACCACCGAATTAGGCAATTACATTGCCGACAGTCCTATCGATGTTTGGATTTACGGACATTCGCACCGCAATATTGACAAAGTGATTGGCAAAACACGCTGTGTGAGCAATCAGTTGGGCTATGTGCATTGTGGCGAAAATATGAGTTTTAATTGTGGAAAAATTATTGGAGTATAGATATAAACGACAAATAACGAACTGCTTTTATTTCTTTTTCCCATGATCCACTCAGCAAATTACAAATTGAGATGCAGCAACTCGGTGGCAGCAAGTAGCAATAGCGTAATTAATGCGTTAGGCGTCATTATTCATCTGTCATTATTTCCTTATTTTTCTCTTTCAATTTTTTTATTGCCTCTTTTTCGAGTGCTATAATTCCTTTTTCGGGTGTTGGTAAATCTTCGGGCATAACACCGCCGTTCATCCCGTCATTGCGGGCTTGACCCGCAATCCCCTGATAATGCGACTTTACTGCATCAATATATTCTTCATCAACACCTATTGACTCGGATAAATCTTTCCATTCCGGATTTTCTTTGACAATCAATGCGTTTTTCCATTCCCTTTTCCAATTTTTCAACTGTTTTTCACGAGCAATAGCGTCTGTCATTAACTGATATTGTTCAAAATAAACAAGTTTATCAGCATTATATTTGTATGTAAAACCTTTGTTTACTTTTGCTTTATGCTCTGCCACGCGACGCACAAGGTCATTTGTTACACCAACATACAAAACATTATTATATGTATTACTCATAAAGTATATATATGAAGTATCATTCACGCTACAATTCTCCTTTCATCAGGGGATTGCGGGTCAAGCCCGCAATGACGGGTTAAATAGTCGCCATTTTGAACAATCAAGTAGCAGGCATAGCGTGAAAGTTGATAATCAATAATTTTTTTGGTTTTCCCGACATCAGGAAAACCTAACCCTGTATTCGGGGTTTTCCTGATGTCGGGAAAACCCCGTGAACCAAACTGTTCCCCAATAGGCATCTGTAATTTGACGTATATCTTCAAAAGATTTTAATTCTTTATCCATCGCATTTATTTTTTGCAAAGGTACAATTTTTTCCGAAGTAATACCTCTATTATTTGTTTGTCAATTTTATTTCTTCCTCCCCATAATCCACTCAGCAAACTGCCACAGGTCATCTTTGCGGGCAGCGGGGGCGGGGATTTTTGATAGCGACTGCTTGCTTTTTTCGAAGTAGTGGCTAATGGCGGCGTTGGCTATGGTGTTCACTTGTGCTTGGTTGTAGAAGGCGGTGATTGTGCTAATTTGTTGATTGTCAGTTAATTGTGTGGAGGCAAAGGCTTGCAAAAAGGCTGCTTTGCGCTCGGGGGGTAGTTGCTCGCAGGCTGCGGCAAATAGGTAGGTCTTTTTTTTCTGCACAATGTCGCCGCCTGTTTGTTTGCCAAAGGCGGCGGTGTCGCCGTAGGTGTCCAAGTAGTCGTCTTGCACCTGAAAGGCAAGCCCCAATTGGTAGCCAAAATCGTAGAGCAGGGCGGTGTCGTTGTCGTCGGCAAAGGCGCTGAGGCCTCCTATGGCGGCGGCAGCGGCCAAGAGGGCGGCGGTTTTTTTGCCCGCCATATCAAAATACTGCCGGGTGCTAATGCTCGCCAATTGCTCGTAATCAACGTCCATCTGCTGCCCTTCGCACACTGCCATTGCCATTTGGTTGAATAGGGGCAGGGTTTGGGCGGCGTTGTTGCCCTTGCCCAGATAGTCGTAGGCACGAATGAGCAGGGCATCGCCGGCAAGGATGGCGGTGTTGGTGCCGTATTGGTTAACAACGGTGGGTTTGCCGCGCCGCAGGGCGGCTTTGTCCATAATGTCGTCGTGCACAAGGGTGAAGGTGTGAAACACTTCGAGCGCAACAGCGGTACAAAAATGCTCCTTTGTAAGTTCCGGGGCAAAGAGTTGCGCTGCCAAAAGTGCCATCATAGGACGCACTCGTTTGCCCGATGAGGCTATGGCATATTGCTGTGCTTCAACAAGTTGCGATGGAATATCTACGGCACCCACCGATTTTAACGCCGATTCTAAATAATTTACAATGGACAATGGATAATGGATAATGGATAATTGAGAGTTGAGAATTGAGAATGAAACTTGAAACCTGACTGAAACTCCCCCCAAAAAAGCCCCATTCCTGTTAGAAAAGGGCTTATTGTTGTGGGAAATTTGAGAGATAACTAAATAATAATTTTCTCGCTTTTCTCATTCCTTTCATTCCTTTCGTTCCTCTCATTTCTCTCATTTCTTTTGGCGGCGGCGTTGCTCATATCACAGGTGCCCGAAAATGTGGCACCTACTTCAATCATCAAGCGATTGACTGTAATATCGCCGGTTACTCGCGCCGTGGATTTGAGCGACAAAAAATCAGAAATGGACAATTTGCCGGTAACCGTGCCCAAAATATCGGCATTTTTGGCAAGGATGTTATCTCCTTTGACCCTGCCGGTTTCGCCCACTACCAATTTGCCCCTTGCCGTAACATTGCCATTTAACACACCATCGATGCGAATATCATTGCTGGTGGTAATGGTACCCTCAATTTCGGTGCCGTCGCAAATACGGTTGATGCCCACTGGGGCAAGGTCTGTTTCAACTACTTTTGACATAATACTGTTTTTTTTATTAAAAAATTGTGCGAAGATACATATTTTTTTTAATTTCGCTGCAAAAAAAATTTTTTTTCATTAAAAAATATCAAACTATGAAGATAATAATCAAAATTTTGGCGGGCTTATTATGTGCTGTAATCCTTATAGGTATTACGTTGTGGGTGGTTGCATCGCGCTATCGAGAGGAAATTATTGACAAAGTGCTCACGGAGGTATCTGCCAGCCGGCATTTGCAAATAGAAAAGGACAACATTGCCCTGAATATGTTTTCGGAATTTCCCTATTGCCGAATAGAGGCAAACCAAGTGCGGGTGCTGCACACAGGCAGCGGCACGCCTCTTTTTGAAGCCCATGCCGAGCAGATGCAAATTCGCCTGAATTGGATTAAGTTGTTGATTGACAATCAGTTGGAAATACAGCACATTGTTTTGAAAAACGGGGCGGCACAAGTGCATTTGCCCCGACAAGTGCCCAACAAAACAGCAGCACAAAAAAGTTTTTGGGAAAACGAGCAATGGCTGTGGCAAATGGACAAGTTGGTTGTGCAGCAATTTACGGTGCAAGTGGACAATCATGTTGTGGGCATCGAAGAACTTACCGTGAACGCCGCTTTGGACAGCGGACGGCTGCAAGTGCAAGCCAAATACAAAGGAGCACTGCAAGCGGGCAGCATTGCCCAAGCGCATCCCCTGTTGCGGCAAAGCATAGCGGCAAGCGTGCAAATGAGCCTCCACAAGGGTTTGCTGTCGATAAATTTGCCGGCAGCAACGGTGGCGGGGGTGCAAGTGAGCGGCTCGGGGAGTTGCAACAACAAAACTATGGTAGCCGTGTTGCAGGTCAAAAGCAAGGATGTTGCCGCCATCGCGGCATTGTTGATGCCCGACAGCCTGAGCATTGGCAAGGGCAGGGCAAGTGCCGATGTGGTGCTATCGGGGCAGTGGAACAAAGGGGCAATGAGCCTCCAAGCAAGCGGCAGGGTGGAAGATGTGCTGCTGGTGAACCGACAGCACAATGCCGCCCTTAGTGAAGTGCTGCTCAAAGCGGCAGAGGTAAAGTTGTGGGCAGCCAACCTCACGCAGGCAAGTGCCTACAGCCTACAAATTACTGAGGCAGAGGTGAGCCTGCCCCACTTGCAAGCCAAAGGGCGAGGGCAGGTGCAAAACTTTGCCAAGCCCATCATAGAGGCCGATGTGCAGGTGGAAGGGGAGTTAGCGTGGCTCAGCCCACAGATTTTGCAAGGAGGCGTCAAAGGAAACCTTTACTTTAAACTTAAAGAATTGAATATCAATAATATAGAAGAACTACAAGGCAACTTTGAGGTGCACAAAATGCAATTGAAACAAGAGCAAAAAACCTATCATTTGGATGGGCAAGTGGCGGTGAGCAAAGACCTGCTCACTTGCAGCCGCCTGCAAGTGAACACCGATTTTGGCGCAGGGCTGTTCAATGGGAACATAAAGCATTACTTTAACTTATGGCAAGCATCTCCGCAGCAGGCGGTTACAATAGAAGGTCAATTGGCGGCTTCGGAGATTCAGGTGGACAGCCTTTTGACGGTGTTTGGCAGCGGCAGTGAGAACAGTCCGGAGTTTAAAGTAAAACTTAATATAAAAGCAGATAAATTATTGTTTTTCAACAATTTATACAACAATACCGAAGTTTTATTGCAATACCAATCTCCCTACGTGGAGTTTGCCCGATTGTCCACCTCCACCTTTGACGGACAACTCAATGGTGCGGTAAAAATCAAAATAGGCAATAAAAGTAATACTTTAAGTGGAGATGTATATTTTAATGATATACAGATAGATAAGATAAACTATATTAACCAATTTTTGAATATCAAAGCGGGCAGTTTAAAGGGAGGTGCTACGGGTCGTTTGGTGGTTTATGTACCCTTGCTGCAAGGCGGGGTGGACACCAAAAAAATGGAGGCAAGCCTGCAAGTAGCCATCAAAAATGGGCAAATGATAAAGTTTGAACCCTTGCAAAAATTGTCAAAATATGTCAAAAAAGACCTCTTGGACAATGTATTGTTTTCGTCGATAGACAACACCTTTCAAATTGCCAACGGGGCTGTGGTTATCCCCAAAATGGAAATACGCTCGTCGGCACTCAACACCTTTTTGGGCGGCACCCACTACTTTGACGGCAACTACGACTACCGCATTACGCTATTTCTGAACGAACTGCTGTGGAGCAAAGCCAAAGACCCCGCCAATCCCATCAAAGACGGCAAAACTAAGGTGTTTTTGAGGGCGCAACGGCACGGCAATCAATCGTCGGTGGTTTACGACCGCGAGGAATGGGGCAAAGATTTTCAAAAGAAATTGCAGCAGGAAGGCAAATCATTTGGCGAAGCCAAAAAGCAAGCCCATGCGCCCCAAGGCGCTCAGCCTATTGCCATAGACCCCGCTTGGGACGATGCACCGCCCGCAGCAGCCCCCACCGCCCCCGCCACCGAAAAAAAACAACCTGCTCCCCCCAAAAAAGAGAAGCAGGCAGTGAAAATAGAATGGGACGACTAATAGGTTGATAGCCTATTTGGTTGTTGACTTTTTGGTTTGAGTTGTGGCTTTTGGCTTGCTTGTCGTTGTGGTATCGTCAGACTTTTTGCCCTTGGTGGTAACCATTTGTACTTCTACTCGGCGGTTGCGCAGTTTGTTCTTCTTGGTTTTGTTGGGTACCAGCGGCTGTAATTGTCCATAACTCCTAATGCGAACACGGTTGCGGGATATGCCCTGTTTTATCAAATAATCTCTAACCAATTGGGCACGTTTGAGCCCCTGTTTATAACTTTTGTCTTCGGATTGGGTGTTGCAGGTGAAACCTACGCAAACAATCCTTACGTCGGGGTGTGCTTTGAGATAAGTTACTACTTGTTCGAGTTTGGCTTGTTTTTTGCGGTCAAGTTTACTGCTTGTGAGGCTATAACCATCCACAGTGCCCAAGATATTATATTGACGAGCATCTTGTTGCGGTTGAAACGAACGCGGGTTAAGGGACTTATCTCCCACAGCAGCGGTATCTTTACCCACTGTATCCTTTTTGGGCAGCAATGGCGCCCTCTTCACCGACGTCGGCGTCGGCGTCGGTTGCTTATACTTGTAGTTGCCAAATGCCAAACTTAGTTTGATGCCTGCTGCAAACGGCACCACTTTGTGTGCCATATCAGCATTGTTGTGCGTTGCCACCAGAACACTATTGATAGGGTTCATGTTGGAATTATCGGCATAATTAATCACTTTGGCATACTCTACCATGGGCGACGACGACTTGCTGAGATTGGTCAAGCCGTAGTCGGCATAAATGCCTGTGTAGAGCGCACACTTTGTATTTAGATACCATTTGATGCCCACCTCTACGGAAGGCACAAATGCTGCTGTCGAAAAATTCAATTTACCACTCGATTGCACATCGGTGAATGTGCCAAAAGCCCTAAATTCGGGGTCACGTAGTTCAAGGGCAGCAGGGGGATAATAGCCCCAAGAGATAAGTTCTTGGGCAGTGCTGCTGTAACTTGCAGTGATGGGCAAACTCAATTTGCCGCCAAAGGCAACATAAAAATCCTTTTTTTCGTCTATCGGTATTTGCGCCCGCATCATCAGCGGGATATTGAGCAGCACAGCACGTTGATTTTCGGTGTAATTGTTCAATGTATATTGAAAATCAAAATTTTCTTCGTCGTCGAAGGCAGGATAACCGGAACTGAAATTATCAACCGTGTAGCGGGTATGGTAGGTCATCAGTTCGACGCCCAGCGACAAACCCCATCTTTGGTTAAAAAAATAGGTGGACGACAAGCCGCCGCCGCCGCCCAAACCCAAATGTTGCTTTCCCTCTATAGGAAAATAGTTCAACATCGACAAACCGCCTGCTCCATGCAAAGCAAATTCATGTTGTTCTCCTTTTGTATCCCGTACACTATCAGATTTATTTTGACTTTGTGCAGTTAAAACAAAAAATACGCCTATTATTAGGGCAAATACTCGTTTCATCATTATTTCAATTAATTTATTTGGTTAAAAATAGTATCAACGTTCGTTAAGGGGGCAATAGCAATCTGTGAAAGTGCCTCTACTGGGTTTTCGCTTGGCGAGCCTGCCCACCGCCAAAGTTATTTTGATGCCCACCGCCAAAGGTACTACTTTTTTTGCTATAGCAACATTATTGTGCGTGGCATCGCTGTGGGTAGCGTTGAGCACACTACCCATCAAATCGGATGGTATGGTAGTGTTGTAATACTCTATTACTTGAAAGTAGTCCACCAGACGCGACAACTTGTCGGGTTGGTGGATATTGTTGATGCCGTAGTCGGCATAAACACCGGTGTAGAGCACTCTTTGCTGATTTAACTGCCATTTGACCCCCACCTCGGCAGAAGCCATAAATGCCCTGTCAAAAGTGAGAATGCCCTTGGGTTTCACTTGGTGTGTGCCAAAAGCCATAAACTTGGGAGCCTGTAAGTTAGAATTATCATACTCATAGTTGCCAAAAGTAACTATTTGGTCGGCTGTGCTATTGTAGCCCGCACTGATGGGCAGACCCATTTTGCCGCCCAAGGCAACATAAAAATCTTTTGTATAATCTATGGGGGTTTGAAAACGCACCATTAGCGGAACATTGAGCGTCAAAAGATGCTGCCGTTCGGTAAATTTAGTAAATTTGTAGTAAAAAACAAAATCTTCGTCATCGTAGGCATCGTAATAACCCTGTAGTGTAGCCGTGTAGCGGGCAGTGTAGAGCATTGCCTCGGCACCCAACGACAAGCCCCAATTTCTATTGAAAAAGAAGGTATATGACAATCCGCCGCCGCCGCCCAAACCCAACAACAAATTATGCTTGCCCACCTCCGGCGAGTAGTGCAGCATAGACAAACCACCGGCAGCGTGCACAGCAAATTCGTGCCTCGTTATCCGCTGAGCCTGTACGTTACAACAAAAACATACAACGGCAATTATGGTTAATACCTGTTTCAATTATTGAATGATTATTTTTATATTTTTATTTTGTACTCTCATCACATAAACGCCCATGGGCAACGGGGGCAACGAGAGGCGCGTGATGCCTTGGGTGGCAAAATAGGTGCCCACCAAATTGCCTGTCATAGTGTATAGCATTATTTCGTTGCCTGCTTGCAATAATTCGCCCTCTATGTTTAATTTGCCTTCGGTTACAGGATTGGGATAAACGCGCAAATTCTTTGTCTCTATAGGTTCTATGCTTATTGTGTCGGTGCAAGTGCGCAAGGTTTTGCCCTCCACAGTGGTCATGGTTACAGCATATTGGGCGGTGAGGTCAAGCATTTGGTCTCGGGTGTTGCTCACCGAATAGTATTGCTCTGTGCCCAATTCTTCGCCATTGATGTACCAGAGGTAAGATGCAAAGTTGTAGCCGCCGTTGTTTTGAGGGTTGTTGTTGACCACCAATACATTGTTCCAGCGCTGCCGCACCACTTGGTCAAAAACAAACTGCCGTTCGAGTTCAAAGGCTACGGTGTCGGTGTTCACTCCGTTTTCGGCTACCACCATATATTCAAATTCGTCAACACCCACATCGGACACATTCACTGTAAACATTTGGTTGGGGGCTGCAATGCCTTGGTAATACACTTTGGCAGCAGTATCGGCAAGCGTTACCTTCACCGTCAAAGCATCCGTATAGCCGCAGTGGATGACCCAGCGCGCAAGCGCCGCGTCATAGCGAGCACCCATTACAGTGTCCACCCACGATTCGGTGTTGTCACTTTTAGGTTTAGGAACAACAATCTTGATAATTTTTCTAATGGTGAATGTTGCCTTTGCTGTGTCCAACCGTACTACGTGGTTGGCGTCGGGTGCTGCCAAATTGCCGATTGTGATGGCATACTTGCCGGCATCCTCGCCTGCCTCACGCGCCAAACTGCCGGTGAGTGCCACCGCGTGCCCGCCTTTGTCGATAGCGGTGTAAGGAATAACAGGGTCGGCTGCACCGTGATTTTTGCTCGTATCGCGAGCCTTTACCGTGATGGTGTCGGGCACTATGGTGAACTTGACCCCTGTGGTGTCAAACCTAAACAGGTGGTTGGCAAATGTCCAATCGGCGGGGGTAAAGGTGAGGCGGTACTCTCCAACATTGTCGCCTGCTGTGCGCCCAAAAGTGCCGCAGGTTACGCCTGTCATATCATGACCGCCATTGTCGGTTAAGGTGTAAGGTATGGCAGGGTTGGCAGCGCCGTAAACTTTGAAGGTGTCGCGAGCCTTTACCGTGATGGTGTCGGGCACGATGGTGAACGTTTTGCCCACAAAATGGATGTCATAGTTATCGCCGGCAGACAGGGTGCCTATTTCAATAGCGTAACCCCCCACCCTCACCGTATCGCCTGCCTCGCGGGCAAGTGCGCCGCGCAAGGTATCGGCACCGTGCAAAACTCCCGATGTGATGCTATAGGGCAACAAGGGGTCGGTGGCGGAGGTACCGTCATAAACCTTGAAGGTATCGCGTGCCGTTATTGTAAGGGTGTCGGGCACGATGGTGAACTTGACCCCTGTGGTGTCAAACCTAAACAGGTGGTTGGCAAATTTCCAATCGGCGGGGTCAAAGGTGAGGCGGTACTCTCCAACACTGTCGCCTGCTGTGCGCCCAAAAGTGCCGCAGGTTACGCCTGTCATATCGTGCCCGCCATTGTCGGTTAAGGTGTAAGGTATGGCAGGGTCGGCATCGCCGTAAACTTTGAAGGTGTCGCGAGCCTTTACCGTGATAGTGTCGGGCACGATGGTGAACGTTTTGCCCACAAAATGGATGTCATAGTTATCGCCGGCAGACAGGGTGCCTATTTCAATAGCGTAACCCTCCACTCGCACCGTATCGCCTGCCTCGCGGGCAAGTGCGCCGCGCAAAGTATCGGCACCGTGCAAAACTCCCGATGTGATGCTATAGGGCAACAAGGGGTCGGTGGCGGAGGTACCGTCATAAACCTTGAAGGTATCGCGTGCCGTTATCGTAAGGGTGTCGGGCACGATGGTGAACTTGACCCCTGTGGTGTCAAACCTAAATAGGTGGTTGGCAAATTTCCAATCGGCGGGGTTAAATGTGAGGCGATATTCTCCAACACTGTCGCCTGCTGTGCGCCCAAAAGTGCCGCGGGTTACGCCTGTCATAGCATGCCCGCCATTGTCGGTTAAGGTGTAAGGTATGGCAGGGTCGGCACCGCCGTAAACTTTGAAGGTATTGCGCGGCGTTACCGTGATGGTGTCGGGCAAGTAGGTGTAACTCTTTTTGAGCGTGTCGCGCTCGGCAAGATTGTTCACCACTACCACATCCACCGTGCCTACGGCGTGCGCGGGCACGGTGCAGGTGATGGTGTCGTTGTTGATAACAACTACATTGGTGGCGGCAGTGCCGTCAAAGGTTACAACAGGCATATTTTTGGCAAATGGCGTAGCAGAGTTGCTACCCAAAAATTTTTGGGTAACGAGGTCCCACATACCGCCTTTGCCGGTGGCAATGTCGTAAACAGGCACATAATCGGCTACCAATTTTCCCGATTGCCACAACTTGAAAGCATATACTTTGCCTATAAAACTGTATTTAAATTCATTATTCTCATTAATCCCACCCAAATAAATGGGGATAGTGGGTGGCTTGCTGGCAATATGAGTGGAGGTCTTAACTATGCCATCCCAAGTGATTGTGCTGCTGCCTTTGTACGAAAACAGATGGCGCTTGGTATCATAAGCACTCAAAATTAGTTCAGTGGGCTGAGCAGCGGAAAATACAAAACCTCTATAAGAAGAAAGCCAAAAAAACGTTTGGTTACTATTTTCTGCTCCAAAAATGTCGTGGTTGCCGGAAGCGGTATAAGCAAAATCAACTTCTACTTCCACTGCACCATTAGAAGGAACAATGCCTGTATTGATATACTGCGCACCCGTAAAGTTCAAGTATTCCATGGGCGCATAGTGATTGTTGCCTTGCACATAATAAGTGCTGATTGGCAAAAAGTTGTGCCCTGTAATGGTTACCGTGTTGCCGCCGGCAATAGCACCCAAGTTGGGCGTGATGTCTGAGACGGATAGAACAGACTTTGCTTTTGCAATAGCCCGCACAGGATACGAAGGTGCTTTGCCCGCCTCGTAGGTTACAATGTAAATGGTGTCGCCCAGCGTGAGGTCAAGGTCAATTAGGAGGTTAGAGACTGCTGCGACGAGGCTCAAGCCTTTAATGCGGACGTTGTTGCTGTTGTAGATTACTACGCTGTCCGCAGGGTTGAGTAAGCCGATACTCAATTCTTTGATGTTGCAATGGTTTACATATACCGGGGCGCTTTGCCACTTAAAGTAAGGGTAACTCTTGCCTTCGCGGATAAGCCAAATGTTGGTAAAATTCCAACTTGTAAAGGTAGTTGGCTGCCACATTTCGGCAGTGGTTCTGGGTTGAGCATCGGGATGAGTCTTATCAGCAGCACCAGCAGTACCACTACCACCCAGAGCGTATTGTTGTCCGCTGATTTCACTGTCGTAGTAATTATTGGATAGAGTGCCGCTATTGTGATACCCTATCAAACCGCCACTAGTCCCACCCGAAGAGACGGATAATGTGCCTATAGAATAACTATTGGTTATAGTGCCGTCAGTATTAACCCCTACCAAACCGCCTATCCATATCGCGCCGGATACTTTGCTCGTAGAATAACTGTTGGTTATAGAAGCGCTCGTATTACCCCCTGCCAAACCGCCAACATGTTTAATGCCCACTACATAACCTGTAGTATAACTGTTGCTTATAGAAGCGCTACTATTCGTCCCTACCAAACCGCCAACATTTTGATTGCCTATAATGTTTGCATTGACCATAGCAATGCTGTCTATTACAGCATTATTATAGGTTACGCCAAACAGTCCAATGTTATTTTGCTCAGGGCGGTTGATATACAAATTGCTGATAGTGTGCCCCTTGCCATTGTAGGTGCCGGCGAATTTTGTGCTACTGTTACCTATTGGGCTAAAGCCCTTGCCGCCGTTCCACGTGCTGGTTTCGTAGGCATCAATGTCGGCAGTTTGTATAAAGTAAACATCAGCACCCCAATAAGCACTGTGCTCGCTCAGGTAGAGCAAAGCCGTTAGGTTGCAAATTTGGTAGGGGTCGGCTTGGGTGCCGCTGCCGCCGCAAATTTTGTGGTAGGTGTAACTTTGTGTGAGCGTTTTGCTCTCTATGCTGTTGTTCACTATCACATCCACTGTGCCTTCGGCGTGCGCGGGCACGGTGCAAGTGATGTTGTTGTTGACAATAACAATATCGGCGGCTGCCCTGCCGTCAAAGGTTATGGAATAGGCATTATCAAAGGCTCCGCTGTTGCTGGGGTAAAATTTATTATCGACAATGTCAAATAGTCCTTTTTTGCCTGTGGCTATATTGAAAGCAGGCACAAAATTACGAACTAAAACATTGTTGCGCCAGAATTTAATACTATAGATATTTCCTTTTAAAGGTTGATTGTAGGTAAAAGTGCCTCTGAAATTAAGTGCTCCCACATAAATATCATAAGTTCCTACCAATGCCATAGTGCCCACATTAGAAGTGATGCATGTCGCATCTAAGCAAGCCGTATTGCCTTTCTTTGAAAAGATATGTCTATTGGCATCGGGGGTTGAAATGTCTGTGGTGTTTCCGTGGTGCCACAGATTGGGGCCTGTAAGATTATAGAGATAACCCCCCTGATAGTACATAAATGCATTTTCCCAGGAGCCGGGAGCCGTTTGGACTACGCCCAATAAATACCCGCTTCCCGAACTACTTGCATACTTGAAATCTACTTCCGCATCGATGAGCCCGTTGTTTTTTACTCCGGTATTGATATACTGAGTGCCGGTGAAAGTCAGATATTCTAATTGTGCATATTGAGCACCGGTAGCATCCGTATAATCCGGCGACGGCACAAAGTTGTGCCCCGTAATGGTTACAGTGTTGCCGCCTGTTGTTAATCCTACGGCGGGGCTGATAGAGGACAAGGGAGTGGTTTGCGCATAAGTTGTAGGCAAAACCAACATCATCGGCAGCAGCACTATAATATAGCGGTATATTTTATTTTTTGCTTTCGTAATATAACCAATTATTGTTATTATTATTGATAATTATTTAATTACTATTTTCACATCTTTATTTTTTACTTTCACAATATAAACGCCTGAGGGCAACGAGGGTAGCGTGAGGCGCGTGGTGCCTTGGGTTGCCCAATAGGTGCCTGCCCAATTGCCTGTGATGGTGTATAGTGTTATTGGGTCGCCTGCTTGCAAGGATTCGTCTTCTATGTTCAATTCGTTGCCTAATAGAGGATTGGGATATACGCGCAAATTTGTTGCCGCAATGGGCGCCAGTTGCACTATTGTGGGGCAAGTGCGCAAGGTTTTGCCTTCGACGGTGGTCATGGACACTGCATATTGGGCAGTGGTGTCGAGCAGGTCGTTTTTGGTGTCGCCTGCCGAATAGTATTGCTCTGTGCTTGCTTCGTTGCCATTGACATACCATTGGTAAGATGCAAATTTGTAGCCGCCGTTGTTGTTGATATTGTTGTTGACCACCAATATATTGTTCCAGCGCTGCCGCACTACTTTGTCAAAAACAAATCGGCGTTCAACCGCCACGGTTACCGTGTCGGTGTATGCCTCGTTTTCGGCTACCACTGTATATTCAAACTCGCTAACATCTACCTCGGGCACATTCACTTCAAACTTTTTGTTGGGCACTGCTGCGCCTTGATAGTACATTCTGGCGGCAGTATCGGCCAACTTTACCACCACCACCAAAGAGTCTGTGTAGCCGCAATTGATGACCCAGCGCGCCCATGCCGCGTCATAGCAAGCACCCGACACGGTGTCGACCCACGATACGGTGTTGGTGCTTTTGCTTTTGATGATAGTGAATGTTGCCCCTGCAATGTCGAAGCGAAAAACGTGATTGGGCAAAGTCCAGCCGCTGCCTTGGGTGAGGCTGTAGTCGCCCACTGCTGTGCCCGGCGCACGCCCCAAACGACCGGTGGCATAAACCGCCGACACATCATGACCGCCATCGTCGGTTAATGTGTAGGGAATAATGGGGTCAACTTCGTTGTCCAACTTGCTGGTATCGCGCGCGGTTACTGTGATGGTGTCGGGCACTATGGTAAACTGCCGTTGGTGGTTGTTGAGCGCAATGGTGTCGATGGTGGTGCTGGCGGTGGCGGTGTGCACATCGGCCTTGGGTCCAATAGGAGTTACCACAAGCGGTATCACAAGCGTGTTGATGGTGATGGTAGCCGTGGGTGTTTTGGCAGCACCATCATACTTGTAAACAGTGTCGCGCCACGATACGTCAAAAACCGACTTGTTGGTGATGGTGAGCGTGCCCGGAATGTAAATAAAATCATAGTTATCGGCTACACCGCCCGACACAGTTATGGTGTAGGTGCCTGCCTGCGCGTCCACTGCTGCTGTGGTGCCCGCCGTGGGCGGGGTGGTAATGTTGGCGGCACCTTCGCCATTTACAAAACCACTAATATAAATGAACGTGAATGCGGGATGGGCGTTACCTTGTTTTTTGGTTTTGTCTTCGGCTTTTACCGTGAGCGTAGCCTTTCTTATTTCAAATTTTTTGCCGGCAAAATTAAATTTGAGCACATAACCGGCAGGTGCTGCCAAATTGCCTGCTGTGATGGCATAATCGCCTGCATTTTCGCCCGCTGCGCGTGCCAAACCTCCTGTGAGTGCAACAGAGTTGCCGTTTTTGTCGGTTGCCGTGTAGGGGATAGAGTCGCCCACGAATGCGGTGCCATAGACTTTGAAGGTATCGCGCGGCGTTACCGTGATGGTATCGAGCGCGGGCGTTGCTGCTGCCTTAATTTTTACTATCACGGGATACGAAGGTGCTTTGCCTGCTTCGCGGGTTATCACATAA
>BNTQ01000045.1 GCA_025996715.1 Bacteroidia bacterium
TCATTGCCCGTAGGACGTTGCCCTACGCTGAATTAAGTTGCCCCTGCGGGGCGGCGCCCGCGCTGTAAGCGCAATTTAATTCAGCCCACCGCAACGCGGTGGGGGTAAAAACGCAACCGCCGCATAACGGCGCGCGGCGGCAAAACAATGCCTTGAAAAACAGAGGCTGTCCGCGCGCAATAACGGCGGCGGTTCATTGCCCGTAGGACGTTGCCCTACGCTGAATTAAGTTGCCCCTGCGGGGCGGCGCCCGCGCTGTAAGCGCAATTTAATTCAGCCCACCGCAACGCGGTGGGGGTAAAAACGCAACCGCCGCATAATGGCGCGCGGCGGCAAAACAATGCCTTGAAAAACAGAGGCTGTCCGCGCGCAATCAGGGCACTTGCCAAATGTTTTTTCGCCTGCATTCGTTGAGATTTCTCGCTACGCTCGAAATGACGGGCGGCTTTTGTTGGAAAGTGTGAGTGGAGTGGCGGCTTCGCCGCCACTCCACTCACCAAAAAAAACACCACGTGTATGTCATTTTGAGCGTAGCGAAAAATCTGTTACGCTGGTGCGCACGTCATTTTGAGCGTAGCGAAAAATCTGTTACGCAACGTAGAGACGTGCCGCGCAGCATAGAAACAACATTTGGCAAGTCCCGTAATTGCGCGCGGACAGCAACCGCTTTTCAAGGCATTGTTTTGCCGCCGCGCGCCATTACGCGAAGGTCGCACTTACCGCAGGCTCGCGCATCAATATGCAATCATACAAATCAAAAAAATCACACGAAAATCAAAGTTCAGACAATCACAAAAATCAAACTTCAAACAAAAAAAATTGCAATTCTCAAAACTTTGATTATCTTTGCGGCTGTGTTCTTTGTTTGCTTCAAAAGGTGATTTTTTTTGGGGGGAGGGAAAGGGGCAATTTTTTTCTGCGGTGAGCGCAAAATTTTTCAGCGGTGAAAAATTTTATTCCCACCGCTCGTAGCAAAATTTCTCAGCGGTGAAAAATTTTGCGCTCACCGCTGACATTTTTTTATCTCAAATAATTAACCCTTTTAATTGAAAAAGAAATGAAATACAGAGTAATCGAAAAAACAAATCCGCAACAACCGCAGGCGGCAAAAAAACAGTACGCAAGTCCCGTCAATGCAGGGAATTTTACCCTCAAGGACTTTGCCAAAGAAATCTCTGGCAGGTCGTCGCTCACGCGCGGCGACATCGAAAATGTGCTCTCCAACTTTATGGAGGAACTGCCCACATTTCTCAAACTCGGCTTGAGCGTTAAACTCGGCGAATTTGGCACCTTGCGCCTCTCGCTTTCCAGCGATGGCGTGGACATCGGGCAAAAGTTTGATGCCTCGCACATCAAGGGCGTAAAGGTAATTTTTACCCCGAGCACCGACCTCAAAGAAAACCTAAATGACATTTCGTTTGAGGAAGAAAAATTTGTGCCCTCACCCCCCAGCCCGCCAAATCCGTAGCCATACCCACAGACACAAATCATAGCCGTAGCCGTCTTCATTCATAGCCGTAGGCTTCAGCCTACGGTTTACGAACGAAAAAGGACAATCAAACAATCGGGTAATAGGAAATCGGACAATCGGACAAATCACAACAACCGCCTCACCGTAGTCGCCGTTGTCAGCCGCAGCGACGACAAATCGGCGCCTTGTATCCACACCAAGCCCGGTGCTTTGCCCGGCTCAAGGCTGCCATATAAGTGATTGATTTTTAACGCCTTAGCGCCGTTGAGGGTAGCCCACGTCAATAGTTCGTGGAGGGGGATATGCGGAAATTTGTGGTGCAGCACAATCAAATCGTCCTGCAAAAGCAACGAGGGGTGAGACGCCCAACTGTCGGTGCCCAAGGCAATCACAGCGCCGTTTTTGCGCAACATTTCCACAGGCGGCAGTGCCCGTTCGATGTACCAATTGGAGCAAGGGCACAAAACCCAAAACAAATTATCCCAGTGCGATGCCGCAAAATCGTAGTGCCGCTGCGTGATGTAGAGATTGTGCACCAACAACAATTGCACATCGCGAGCAATATATTGCGACAAATAACGCAACGAATGTTCCCCATTGGCAGGCGGCAGAGTCAAGCCCATAGCCAAAAACAGCGATGCCAACGCGCCCCAACCCGTCTCAAACAATTGTTGTTCGGCAAACGATTCCAAATGATGAATGCTCACCATATCTTGCGGATTAACAAGCGACATCAAGTCTTGCAGCACCTGCGGCGAAACCGAATAAGGCGCATGCGGCGTAACCGAAGCCCGAATATTAAAACCCTCCGCCACCCGCACCAATCCCTGTAGGGGCGCACCCACGTGTGCGCCCCCCTCTCGCGGCAACCCCCGTACGGGCGCACCTACGTGTGCGCCCCCCGCACCTATGTGTGCGCCCCCTACACCAACATCCGCCTCCCCTCGCGGCAACAATCCAAACTTCTCAATAAAAGTATGATAAAAAACAGAACTATTTTTTTTGACTTCAAAGCAACTATCATCGTTGGCAATGTCGCCCACGGCAGCAATGCCGCTCTCATAGAGCAGCGCATCGGCAAACTCTGCCGCGTGCACAACGCGCTTCGCACGAGCCTGCCTGCGTTGATAGGCAACGTTTTGCACAAATTCGCTCACACCTATGCCCTGCTCAATTTTGCCGCGCATATACGACAATTCCAAGTGGCAGTGGGCGTTTACAAAGGCAGGCGCAACAATGCCGTTGTAAAATTCAACGCCTTCCATCTCTTGCACATTAGGTTGGTCGGTAGAAATATCGGTGATTGTGCCGTCGTCCGCCAGCGTAATCACAGCGTTGCGCAGGGGGGCTTGCGCAATAGGAAAAATATAATGAGCCGAAATTTTACGCATCTTTTTAGTCAATAGAAGTGGCAGCATTGTCAAGCGCAGCAATCACTTTATCGCACCACGCATCAAACTCTGGGTCGGCAATTTGGCACTCGGGGTGCGACAAAATATAATCGACAGTGCGCCGCACGCCTTGGTCAAAACGAATGTCAGCCACAAAACCGGGCACCAAGCGTTTCAGTTTTGCGTTGTCAAAAACCACCGAGTTGGCTTTGTCGCCCAGCAGCCCGCCGGTGAAATCATACTTGCTGCAACGCGCCAAAAACGCCGACGAAACGTGAACCGCACGCAGCGGCACACCAAGCGCGCGGGCAATGCAAGCATAAATCTGGTTCCAAGTAAGTGTCTCATCGGAGGTAATTTGCACCGCCTCGCCCACCGCGTGAATGTTGCCCAACAAACCCACAAAGGCTTTGGCAAAGTCGCGGCTATTGGTCATTGTCCACAAACTTGTGCCATCGCCGTGAATGAGTACCGGCTTGCCTTGCAGCATTCGTTGCAACACCTGCCAACTGCCGTTTTTGCCGTGCACCCCCAAGGGCACCGAGGTTTCGCAGTAGGTATGGCTGGGGCGCACAATGGTAACAGGGAAGCCCGTGTTGCGGTATTGTTGCAGCAGATATTCTTCGCAAGCAATTTTGTCGCGCGAGTACTGCCACAAAGGGTTTGCCAACGGCGTAGCCTCACTCACGCGATAGTCCGCCAGCGGCGTTTGGTAAGCCGAAGCCGAACTGATGAAGATATACTGCTTGGTTTTTCCCTCAAACAACCGATAATCCCGCTCCACCTGCGCGGGCACAAAAGCAATAAAATCAGCCACCACATCCAACGACAAGTCTTTGACCAGCGCAGCCGTTTTTTGTTCATCATTCACATCAGCAGTGAGCAACACAGCCCCCGCAGGCAGCCGCCCATTATTGTTGCCGCGATTGAGCAAATAAAGCGTATGCCCCGCCTCTATCAACGATTGCGAGATAGCAGTACTAATAGTACCAGTGCCGCCAATAAATAAAATTTTCATAGGTAATAATTTTTGAGTACGCAGGTGCAAAGTTATGGCTTTTATTTTGAATTCGGGCTAAATAGCACCTCAAAAAAAGAATTAACCGTTTTTTTGTGCTTTTGGTAAAAAAAATAAAAATACTTACCTTTGTTAATTCTATGCTTACCAACAACTAAATGAATAAGCGATTGTTTATTAACGATTAATATTTTTATGGGAAACCCAAAAGCCTTTTTAACTTTACATCGCAAAGAAGCGGGCTATCGTCCGCTCAATGAGCGCGTGTTTGACTACGGCGAGGTGGAGCAGACGCTCAACACCGAAGACCGCATTGCGCAAGCCTCTCGCTGTATGGATTGCGGCGTGCCGTTTTGTATGTGGTCGTGTCCGCTGGGCAATTGTCAGCCCGAATGGCAGGATGCACTCTACAAACAAAAATGGACCGAAGCCTACCGCATTCTCAACGCTACCAACGATTTTCCGGAGTTCACAGGGCGCATTTGCCCTGCCTTGTGCGAAAAATCGTGCGTGTTGGCACTTTCACACGATGCGGTTACCATTCGTGAAAATGAGGCTGCCATTACCGAAAAAGCATTTTTGGAGGGCTACATCAAACCGCAACCACCCAAGCAACGCAATGGCAAAAAAGTGGCTGTGGTAGGCTCTGGTCCTGCGGGTTTGGCGGCTGCCAATCAATTGAACCACAAGGGTTTTGACCTTACCGTATATGAAAAAGACGAAACCATTGGCGGCTTGCTGCGATTGGGTATTCCCGATTTTAAACTCAACAAAAAAATCATCGACCGCCGCATTCACTTGATGGAACAAGAAGGCGTGAAATTTGTTACCGGCGTGGAAGTGGGCACCAACCTTGCTGCCGCGCAACTATTGGCTGATTACGATGCTGTTTGTTTGTGCATCGGCGCAGGCGTGCCGCGCAACCTCACTGCCGAAGGGCGCGATTTGCAAGGCATACATTTTGCACTCGATTTTTTGCGGCAACAAAACCGCCGCGTAGCCAATGTGCCCATTGCCGACAATGAGCAAATTACAGCCAAAGACAAGCACGTGCTTGTGATTGGCGGCGGCGACACCGGCAGCGACTGCGTGGGAACTTCCATCAGGCAAGGCGCAGCCAGCGTTACCCAAATAGAAATTATGCCCCAACCGCCTGCGGACGACAACCCTGCAACGCCTTGGCCTGCCTATCCGCAGGTGCTCAAAACATCGTCTTCGCACGAAGAGGGTTGCACTCGCCGCTGGCTGCTCGATACCACAAAATTTATTGGCAAGGACAAAAAAGTTACTGCCGTAGAAGTCGAAAACGTAGAGTGGCAGCCCACCGCAGAGGGCAAACAACAACTCATTCACACCGGCAAAAAAGAAACGCTGCAAGCCGATTTGGTATTGTTGGCAATGGGTTTTGTGCATCCGGTGTGGGAGGGCTTGCTGCAAAACTTGGGCGTAGCCGCCAACGAGCGCAAAAACGTGAGCAGCAATGCTCGCCTGCAAACCTCTGTGGACAAAGTGTTTGTTGCCGGCGATGCCGCCGTGGGGGCAAGTTTGGTAGTGCGTGCCATCGCATCAGGAAGGCAGGCTGCCAAAGGGATTGCAGAGTTTTTTAATTGTTAATTTGAAAGTTTGAAACCTAAAGTTTTATGCCAACAGACACCATCATCGAAGTGCGCAATGCTTACATTTATCACGCCACCAACCTCATTTTGTCAAACATTTCCTTTGAGATTGAGCGCGGCGAATTTGTGTATTTGATAGGCAAAGTGGGAAGTGGAAAATCGAGCCTCATCAAAACGCTCAATGCCGAACTGCGGCTGATGCGAGGCGAAGCCTGGGTGGCAGGATACAAATTAGACCACATCAAAGAGCAGCACGTGCCCTATATGAGGCGCAAAATTGGCGTTGTGTTTCAGGATTTTCAATTATTGGACGACCGCAATGTGTACGACAATTTTATATTTGTGCTGCGCGCCACAGGTTGCACCGACAAGCACGAAATGGAGCGCCGCATTGCCAATGCGTTAAAAAAAGTAAACCTCACGCACAAGAGTTTCAAAATGCCGCATCAACTTTCGGGAGGCGAGCAGCAGCGTGTGGTCATTGCCCGCGCTTTGCTCAACGAGCCTGATATTATTTTGGCAGATGAACCCACCGGAAACCTTGACCCCGAAACGTCTGTAGAAATTATGGAAGTGCTGCACGAAATCAACGGCAACGACCGCACTGTGCTTATGGCAACCCACAATTACAGCCTACTGCGACAATTTCCGCACCGCATTCTAAAATGTGAAAATGGCGGATTGTTGGAAATCAACGCCCCCTCTACCGAAATAGACTTGTCGCTATTGGATTAAGTGGCTATGCTTATGAAAATTGGTTTATTTTTTGGCTCATTCAATCCTGTACACAAGGGACATTTGGGAGTTGCGCAATACTGCCTGCAACACACCGATTTGCAGGCGATATGGATGGTAATGAGTCCGCACAATCCACACAAAAAAGCAGACGATTTGATGCCGCAAAACCTGCGCTGGGCACGCTTACAGGCTGCCTTGCAGGATATTGCACTGCCCATTGAGGCTTGCGATGTAGAGTTGCAACTGCCCACGCCATCCTACACCATTACTACCTTACAAGCCTTGAGCACCGCCTATCCGCAACACCAATTTTGCATCATCATGGGAGCCGACAACCTTGCAGGTATTGACAAATGGAAAAATAGTGAACAGATATTGCAACAGTATCCCATTTTTGTTTATCCGCGTGTAGGCTTTGATGCAGCAAGGCTTTGCGAGCAATACCACGCGCATTTTTTGGATGCACCACGCATAGACATCTCCGCCACTCAAATACGAGAAGCCCTCAAAGCAGGGCAAGATATGAGCCAATGGTTGCTCGCTTTCATCTTGGTCGTTTGGATAAATCTTTGCAATCGCTTATCTTTGTGCTGCACCTATTTGTGATGTAATAATGGTCAACGATACCTTCATACAAACCCCTGCACTCACCGTCTATTCTGCTTCGGCGGGGGCGGGCAAAACCTATCGCATTACGCAGGAATACCTCAAACTTATTTTGCACCCGCGCCGCTCGCCCAAGGAATACCGCCGCGTGCTGGCTGTAACTTTTACCAACAAGGCTACTGCCGAAATGAAAGAACGTATCTTATCCAAAATCAACGAGTTGGCAAGCGGACAAGAGGATGTCCTCACTGCTTTGTGCCAAGAGTTTGCACCAATGGGCGTGAGCATTACCCCAACAGAATTGCAACAGCGTGCCAAAGAGGTGCGCAGCCATCTGTTGCACGACTACACTCGGTTTTCGGTGCTCACGATTGATAAATTTTTTCAGCGGGTGTTGCAGGCTTTTGTGCGTGAAGCAAATTTGCTGCCCGGTTTTGAGGTAGAATTAAACACCGAGCGGCTTGTGGAGGAGGCTGCCGGCAAAGTGTTGGAAAACGCCGGCGGCGACCCGCAGCGGCAGGCGTGGCTGTGGCAAATGGTGGAGCGCAATATCGAAACCGGCAAGACGTGGAATGTGAAAACAAGTCTCGAAAAATTGGGCAGCGAGTTGTTCAAAGAAAATTTTAGACAACTCAATGATACCCTGCACGTGAAATTGCGCGACAAACATTTTTTGCAAAATTATTTTACCCATCGGCAAAATGAAATGACTGCTGTGGACAAGCATTTGCAAGGCTTGGCGCAACAGGCAATAAGATATTTGCAGCAAAATAATTTATCGACAGAAGATTTTAAATACGGCAAGACGAGTTGTGTAAATTATTTTTACAAAGTGCAGCGCGGCGATTACGAAGCGGGCACACGGGTGCAGAGTGCAATGGACGTAAAAGAAAATTGGTACAAAATCGAAACCTCTGCTTTGCAGGATGCCTACAATGTGTTGAACCCTTTGTTGGCAAGCATTTGCGGCTATTGGAATGCGCATCAAAAAAACTACAATACTGCAAAAATTATTGGCAAAAATTTTATGCAATTGGGATTATTGGCAGATATGGCAGCGCAGGTGCAAGCGATGGTGAGCGACCGCAATGTGTTGCCGCTCAGTTACGCCACGCGCCTCATTGCAGGTTTGATAGGGGGCAGCGACACGCCGTTTATTTACGAAAAAATGGGCACCACTTATAGGGCGATGATGATAGACGAATTTCAGGATACCTCGCGGGGACAATGGAACAATTTTTTGCCGCTCATTACCAACAGCCTCTCATCGGGCGGATGGGCAATGGTGGTGGGCGATGTCAAGCAGAGCATCTACCGCTGGCGCAACGGCGATTGGCACATTATGGCATCGCAAATAGATGCCGACGTGCAGCCCTCTGCCGTTTGCCGCATTGCATTAAAACAAAATTGGCGCAGCCTTCCCACAGTAGTAAATTTCAATAATTTAGCCTTTGCAAAAGCCGTGCCTGCACTGCAACAAGCCTTAGACAGCAACCTCTCACAGGACTTGCCGCACGATTTGCGCAAGCAACTTGTGCAGACCCTCAACACGGCTTATGCCGATGTGGAGCAACTGCCGCAAAAGCAAGGTAGTGCCGGCTATGTGAAGGTTGAGCAGGTAATTGATAATGATGAATTATTGGCACACGAACAGATATTGGCGCGTTTGCCTGAACTTGTAACTTTGTTGCAGGGCAAGGGATACAGCAAATCAGACATCGCCATTTTGGTGCGCGGCAACAAAGAGGGTAGGGAGGTTGTGGATGCGTTGTTAGGCAATGGCATTCAGGTGGTGTCGCAGGATATGTTGCAAATTGGCACATCGCCATTGGTGCAGTTGTGCATTGCCTTGCTGCGAATGAGCACAGGGCAACAGAATCCGCTCAACGAAGCATTTGTGCAGCATACGCTCAGCACTTTTGAATTGCTTGCAAAAAATGATTTACAAAAGCGATGGTGTTTGCCTGATGCCGAAAAAACATTTTTGCAAAACCTTGCCCAACGCTCACTTATAGAGGCTTTTGAAGAGATGGTGCAACACTATCATCTCAACAAAGTGGACAGTGAATTGCCTTTTTTGCAAGCCCTTTTTGATGGCATTATACAATTTTCAAATCGCCGCACGGCAGATGTGTCTTCGTTTTTGGAGTGGTGGGATGCAGAGGGCTACAAACAACCTCTTGCCGGCAACGATGGGCTGGATGCCATTACTGTGAACACCATTCACAAGGCAAAGGGCTTGGAATACAAGGTAGTGATACTGCCGTTTTGCGATTGGGACTTGGACACCAAAGCCAATTCGGTGCTGTGGATGAACAACGATGCAGCCCCCTTTGACGCAATACAGCAACTGCCCGTATCCTACGAAAAGTCAATGGCAGCCTCGTGTTTTGGCGAACAATATGCTGCCGAAAAAACGCAGTCGTATGTGGACAGCCTCAACTTGCTGTATGTGGCGCAAACCCGCGCAGTAGAAAAAATGTACCTCTTTGTGCCTGTAAAATCAACCGCTTTGCCCAAAGAAGCAAACAAAATTTCGCATCTATTGCAAACCGTATTTTTTGCAGGCAACACAACAAATTTTGAGGCACTACAATGCAAGCGCGACAATGACAATGTCTTAGAATGCGGCAAAGACACCGACGCATTGCAAACACACACACCCGAACAGTCTTGTGGCATAGCGTGGAACCACTACCCCTCGTATCCCTTTGCACCCCGCTTGCGCATACGCAAAAGTGCAACGATATAAAAATTCAAAAAAATATTATCTTTGCAGACGCAATAATACACAAAAAATATGTATTTTTGCAGATTAAAAGTAAGATACAAATGGAAGAATACAAAAAAATAGAATATTGGGTTAATGATTTGCCCAAACGTGGAAAATCGGTTTTTACAAAGCAAGATGTTGAAAATCAGTTTTCTTCAATGTCGTATTTTAGTATTAGAAACGCTTTAAACCGCCTGACAAAAAAGAAAAAAATACAGTCGGTTTGGCGAGATTTTTATGCGATAATACTGCCGGAATATGGAATCAGAGCCATTGTGCCACCGATAGAGTATATCAATCAACTAATGAAGTTTTTGGGCAAAGAGTATTATGTGTCGTTGCTGACGGCGGCGGCATTGCAAGGGGCTTCGCACCAAGCACCTATGGAATTTTTTGTAACAACAAATTCCCGAATGTTGCGGGATAAACAAAAAAATGATATTAAAATCAATTTTGCTACAAAGAAAACCATTCCCCAACAATTACTTTCGCAAATTACGGTAAATAGCGGTTATGTAAATATCTCCAGCCCCGAATTAACTGCTTTTGACTTAATTATTTACGAAAAAAATGTTGGCGGAATAAATCGTGTTGCAACAGTTTTGAGCGAGTTGGCAGAAAAAATTACTTTTGAAAATATGGATAGTGATTTTTTGAAAACATTAAACATTGCTGTCATTCAACGTCTTGGCTATTTGCTCGAATTGTTGGAGTTCCCAAATTTAGCAGATATTTTATTTGAAAAATCAAAAAAAGCGGGACTAAATTTTAGAAAATACCCATTATCAATAATGTCAAAAAATAAAAACAACTCTGATTGTGAAGTAAATAAAAAATGGAAACTGATTATTAACGAAAAAATTGAAACCGACGACATATTATGATACCAAAAGAACATATTATTGAATGGAAAGAAGTTGTGCCTTGGACAGATACACAAATGGTTGAACAAGACCTTATTATATGTCGTGCATTGGTTGCAATCTACAACGATGAATTTTTGTCGGCGCATTTAGCATTTCGAGGCGGTACGGCTTTGCACAAACTCTACCTTTTGCCACAACCAAGATATTCGGAAGATATTGATTTAGTGCAGATAAAACCGGAAAGTGTAGGTACTATTCTCGACAAGTTGCGTGAAGTGTTGTCTTTTCTGGGTAAACCAATCATTAAACAAAAACGCAATAATAACACAATGGTTTTCAAGGTAGAATCGACTATGCCACCGATTGTATCAATAAAGTTGAAAGTAGAAATTAACTGTAAAGAACATTTTACTGTACTTGGATTGACAAAAATTCCGTTTGAAGTTAAAAATCAATGGTTTAACGGTTCGTGCGACATAACAACCTATCAATTGGACGAATTGATAGGTACAAAACTTCGTGCATTGTATCAACGAAAAAAGGGGCGCGATTTGTTTGACCTTTGGAAAGCGTTGGAAAATTCAAAATTAAACGTAGAAAATGTAATAAAATGTTACCAAAAATACATTGAATTTTCTGGCGGTATATCACCCACACAAACAACTTTCATAATCAATATGGAAGAAAAAATGCAGGAAGATATTTTTCTAAACGATACACAAGCCCTTTTGCGACCAACATTGACATTCAACCCGCAAAAAGCATACGAAATTGTGAAACGAGGATTGATAGAAAAAATAAAATAAAATTACTATCTTTGTAAAAACAAATTGCAAATTATATTCAATGTCTAATAATGCTATCAATCGCCTTCTGCAATCGGATTATCAGTATGGGTTCACTACCGATATTGAGAATGATGCTTTTGCCAAAGGCTTGTCGGAGGCTACGGTGCGTGCCATTTCGGCAAAAAAGAACGAGCCGCAATGGTTGCTCGAATTTCGTTTAGATGCCTTTGCTCAGTGGCAAAAAATGACTATGCCCACTTGGGCGCATCTCAACATCCCGCCCATCAACTATCAAGATATTATTTACTACGCTGCTCCCAAGCAGGCTCCTGTAAAAAAATCTATGGATGAGGTTGACCCTGTGCTGCGGGCTACTTTTGATAAATTGGGTATTCCGTTGGAGGAGCAAAAGATACTGTCGGGAGTGGCGGTGGATGCTGTGATGGACTCGGTTTCGGTGAAAACCACTTTTCGCAAAACCTTAGCCGAAAAAGGAGTTATTTTTTGCTCCTTTTCCGAAGCCGTGCAGCAGTATCCCGATTTGGTGCGCCAGCACCTATCGTCGGTGGTGGCTGTGGGCGACAATTTTTTTGCTGCGCTCAACTCTGCCGTTTTTAGCGATGGCTCGTTTTGCTACATTCCCAAGGGGGTGCGTTGCCCTATGGAGTTGTCGAGTTACTTTCGCATCAACGCACGCGGCACGGGGCAGTTTGAGCGCACGCTCATTGTTGCCGACGAGGGCAGTTATGTTTCGTACTTGGAGGGCTGCACTGCCCCGCAACGCGACGAAAATCAATTGCATGCCGCAGTGGTCGAAATTGTTGTGCAACCGCACGCAGAAGTCAAGTATTCTACGGTGCAAAATTGGTATCCGGGCGACAAAGACGGCAAAGGCGGCATCTTTAATTTTGTTACCAAACGCGGACTGTGCAAAGACAATGCCCGCCTTTCGTGGACACAAGTAGAAACCGGCTCTGCCATTACGTGGAAATATCCCAGCACGGTGTTGCAAGGCGACAATTCGTCATCGGAATTTTATTCGGTGGCGGTTACCAACCACTACCAGCAAGCCGACACCGGCACCAAGATGATTCATTTGGGCAAAAACACCAGCAGCCGCATTGTGAGCAAAGGCATATCGGCGGGCAAGAGCCAAAACTCCTATCGCGGCTTGGTGCGCGTGAGTGTTACGGCAGACAATGCGCACAACTATTCGCAGTGCGACAGCCTGCTACTGAGCGACCAATGCGGGGCGCACACTTTTCCTATCCTAAAAGTGGACAACGCCTCTGCCACTGTGGAGCACGAGGCTACTACGTCCAAAATTAGCGAGGAGCAAATCTTTTACTGCAACCAGCGGGGCATTGCCACCGAAGATGCTGTGGGCTTGATAGTGAACGGCTACGCTCGCGAGGTGCTCAACCAACTGCCGATGGAGTTTGCAGTGGAGGCACAAAAGTTGCTGCAAATTACCTTAGAGGGCAGCGTGGGCTAACGCAACACGGTTACCCACTTGTGCGGGTCGGGGGCATCGCCGTATTGGATGGCACGCAGTTGATTGTAGAGTTGTGTGCTAATGGCACCGGCGGTTTTGCCGTCGCCGTAGGTAATGGTTTGGTCGGTAGCGGGGTCAAAGATTTTTCCAATGGGGGTAATCACTGCCGCTGTGCCGCACTCGCCTGCCTCTTCAAAGGTCTGCAATTCTTGCACCGGCACCTGACGGCGTTCTACCTTCAAACCCATATCCTCTGCCAAAGTCATAATGCTCATATTGGTAATGCTGGGCAAAATGCTGTGCGATTTGGGCGTAACGTAGGTATTATGTTTGATGCCAAAAAAGTTGGCGGGACCGCACTCGTCCACATATTTCTTTTCTCTTGCATCCAAATAAAGCGCAGTGGCATAGCCTTGTTGGTTGCTCACGTCCAACGAAAGCAGGCTGGCTGCGTAGTTGCCGCCGGTTTTGGCGTGCCCTGTGCCCAAAGGCGCGGCGCGGTCGTGGTCGCGGTCAATGATGACGTTCACGGGTTGAAATCCCCCTTTGAAATAGGGACCAACAGGGGTTACAAACACCACAAACAAGAACTCGCTTGCCGGCTTCACACCCACCTGCGGCGAAGTGCCAATGAGCAAGGGACGTATGTAGAGCGTGGCGCCGCCTTCGTAGGGCGGCACAAAGTCGAGGTTGGCGTTCACTGCCATTCTCACCGCCTCAATGAACAACTCTTGGCTGGGTGCTTCCATTTTGAGGTAAGTAGCGGAATTTATCATCCGCTTTGCATTTTCTTCCACTCGAAACAAGCGAATTTTACCGTCTTTGCCGCAATAGGCTTTAAGCCCCTCAAAGACCTCTTGCCCATAGTGCAGGCAAGTGGCTGCCATGTGCAGCGTGATTTCGGTGGAGGCGTTGAATACAGGTGCGCTCCATTTGCCATCTTGGTAGCAACAGCGTACATTGCCGTGTGTGGGATGATACCCAAAACTAAGATTTGACCAGTCCATGATACTAATTGATAATTGTTATTGTGTAGTAGATTTTGTTGTTGTGCTCTTATTCTTTTTGCTTGAGGTAATAGTAAATTCTACTCGTGTGTTTTGCGGTGCGGCGGGGTTCGACGATTTGAGACGTGCAGCACCGTATCCAACCGACTGCAAACGCTCTTGTTCTATGCCTTGCTGCACCATATATTTCACTATGGCTTTGGCACGAGCGGTGGTTAGACGTTTGTTGGCGGCTTCCGGTAGTTTGTTGTTGATGTGGCTGCCCACTTCAATGCTAATGTCGGGGTCGGACTTCATAAACAGAATTATTTCCTCTAACTTTAATTGGGATTTGGAAGTGAGCGTATTCTTTTTGGTAAACTGAAGATTCAAGAACGTTGCTTTTGCTCCCTTTTTAATTTTCTTGAAAGGCGATTTTGTCTTGCGCGCTTGTAGGTTAAAAACAACACGATAGGTACTGCCTGTGGGCACCAACACCGACACCCCGCCTCGCACCAGCCCCATATCCGCTGTCTGCCGTTGGTTGTCCATATCGTATATTTTGACAAAGCCGCTCAAATAAGCCTCTGTGGCAGAATCCCTCAAATAGAGATTGACACGAGAGCCGTTTTCGGTACTCTCGGTGTTGGTAGTAAACACAGGTGTGGCTACTCTGAGCAAATCGATATTTATTTCGGGAGGCATATTGACAGTAACGGTGGCTCTGTGCGACTCCTTGCCGGAAATCCTAAAACCAAAGTCTTCACCGATACCGTCCGCAGTCCTGATTTTGCGTCCTGTAAAGGTTTCGGCGGTGAGGGTGGCGGGGATGTTTTCACTATCATCCATATTGCGCACCGACACACGTATAGCAGTGATAGCACCCACAAAAGAGGTGGTGGCGTCCACATTATTAACAGGTTGTTGCTCCTCTTGGTTGCGCCCAATTGCCATTCGCAACTTTATGCCCGCATTCCAAAAATGGGCATTAGTGGTGTGGTAGGACGAGAGTATGCCGGCAAAACTGCGAGCATATTGAGTTGCCTTTAATCCGTCGTAATCATACAAGCCCTTGTCGCCGGCAGCATTGATAGGCAATAAGCCATAATCGAAAAACAAGCCGGTATAAAGTGCATTGTTGGACTCCAAGTTCCAGCGGAGACCGGCTTCCAAAGATAAGAACAAATTTATCTTTTTAGGAAACTCGCGCGTGCCTGCATCAATGTATGTAAAAGGTCCCATGCCCTTGATGTCGGGAATAGTAGAGGGCGGGTCTGACTTGCCTCTTGCATTCAGTTTTGGGGTGCTAAAAAGAAAGTAGGAAGGCTTTAATCCTATGCCTGCATAGAAACTGTTGCCCGCCGTTCCACTGGGAATATATTGCAGCATCAACGGAGCGGATAGATAATCAACATCAATGCTTTCGGAGTATTCATCAAAGTGATTTTTGATATTCACCTCTTGACCTTCCAGAATACGAGTAAAGTTTTCGTCAAAGTATTGAGCACTTATTGTGGTCTTGTAGGTGTTGTATTCAAGCCCCAACGACAACGCCCATTGAGGCATCAAAAACCAAGTATAATTGATGCCAAAGCCTGCGCTCAAGTGCGATTGAGTTTCCCATGGATTCTCATTAGCCTTCAAGCGTATCGATGACATCCCTGCAAAGCCATACAACGAGAACTCTCCCAGCCGCTTGGGCGGCAATTCGGTGGTGTTTTGCTGTGCCCACACACAAAGAAACACCAACAGCCCAATAGCCGTTAGTCCAATTCGCTTCAATATGGGTGTGTTACACATTATGTGAGATTCAAAGATAATTCATTAATCGGCGTAGAATAACGCAAGCAAACAAAGATAATAATCTTTTTTTACTCTATCTTTACTTGAAAGATATTTTTGCATATATTGCAAATAGAGAGGGGCAATGCTATATGGTTTTAATATACTTTAACAACATTTGTAGTGTTTGTGTGTTTGCAATTCAAAAACATTTCTACCTTTGCCGCTGAAACACCCCCTAACCCCCAAAGGGGGAACAATTCATTATTCATTATTTAATTATCAAAGTTATGTTAGATTACAATCTTGTTGAAAACCTGCTCACAGAGCGGACTGACGACTTTCACAAGCAGGTGAACCGTTCCCCCGCAGGCGGGGGAGCCATTCCCCCACAGGCGGGGGAACCGTTCCCCCACAAGCAGGGGAATGTCTGAACTGTGATTTTAATATGATTGAATATGATTTATGTGATTAAAGAGAAATCATAATAATCAAATAAATCATCCGAAAATCACAGTTCAGACAAAGTAAATAGTAATAATTGCCCGTAGGGCATTCATATCAATAGAAACAATGATACACAACAACACCTTTCCCCGTAGGGGATACACCGTGCTCTTCAATGTGAAACCTCTACGAGGTTTGGATGGTGGGATAATTCGTTTTCTATTGATATGTATTCCCTACGGGAATAAAATCGGGCTACATTCCTACATTCCCCCGTAGGGCGTTGCCCTACGCTGAAATGAGTTGCCCCTTCGGGGCGCGGCAGCCCGCGCTGTAAGCGCAATTTAATTCAGCCCACCGCAACGCGGTGGGGGGGCAGAACAACGAACAATGTATTATGTTTTATGTATCATGTTTTTTATTTTTTAATCTTAATCATTATTTATTATGAAAAAGAAATTATGTATTTTGACAGCAGCCCTAACGATGGGCGCAGCGGCGGCTTACGCACAGGGAGCAGGACCGTGGTACAACATCGGCAGTAGTGGTTCTAATATTACCGCAACTTTGAGCGGGGGTACGCTCACTCTTACCGGCTCAGGGGGTATGGAGATGAACATCGAGAGCACCGTCCCTTGGAGAGATGTATCCTCGCAGATAACTTCTGTGATTATCTCAGAGGGCATTATCTCTATCGGCCAATCCGCTTTTTACGGTTGCGAAAATCTAACGAGCGTAAGCATACCCAACTCCGTTACCTATATCGACGGGCGGGCTTTTTACTCTTGTCCTAATCTAACGAGCGTAACCATACCCGATGCCGTTACTAACATCGGCTACCAGGCTTTTTATAGGACTGGGCTAACGAGCGTAAGCATACCCGACAACGTTACCTCTATCGGCAACGAGGCTTTTGGCTGGTGCGAGCGCCTAAAGACCATAACCATCGGTAGCGGTATCGGCAGCACCAGTCTCTACGGCGGCAGTAACTTCGGTAGCGTTTTTGAGTCGGACAGTTTGACTGCCATCAACATAGCCCCCGACAATACAATATTCAGTTCGGTTGGTGGAGTGCTATTCGATAAAGCCCAAACGACTCTCCTTGTGTATCCCAAAGGCAAACAGGGCGCATACAACAGCATACCCAACACCGTTACCACTATCGACGACGAGGCTTTTTACTATTGCTACGGGCTAACAGGCATAACCCTGAACAACGTTGCCACTATCGGCAACAAGGCTTTTCAAGGTTGCGGCGGGCTAACGAGCCTAACCCTGCCCGCCACCGTTACCACTATTGGCGACTACGCTTTTGACAATTGCTGGCTCTTGAGCAAGGTAACAGTGGAAAACGCTACGCCGCAGACTATAGGGTCAGGGGCATTTCCTTTTACTACTGCCGATTTGTATGTTCCTACGGCAACAGCGAAAACGGACTATGAGGCGAATGGAAATTGGAATTTCCGCAGGATAATTGAAGTAGGCACAACGCCCGCACCGGTGCCGTTTAACTGCGGCTTGATTAATCCCACAGACGTAATCGCCACCCTCAACGGCGATACGCTGACCATCACCGGCACGGGAGCAATGGAAAACTTCCCTTATTGGGGCAGTGCACCTTGGAACAATTACGTCAACAGCATTACTGTGGTCAAGATAAACAGTGGCGTTACCACTGTCGGCGACAACGCTTTTGTTGAAGGCTTCGGGATAACGAGCCTAACCATACCTAACACCGTTGCCTCTATCGGCGACTACGCTTTTTACGGTTGCAGCGGGCTAACGAGCCTAACCCTACCCAACGGCGTTACCACTATCGGCAACAATGCTTTTAATAGTTGCATTGGGCTAACGAGCCTAACCATAGGCAGTGCCGTTACCTCTATCGGCAACGATGCTTTTTATTATTGCATTGGGCTAACGAGCGTAACCATACCCAACGGCGTTACTGTTATCGGCGACTACGCTTTTGGTGGTTGCGAAGGGCTAACTACCATAAACGTAGGTAACACCAATGCAAAATATAGTTCGATAGATGGAGTGCTATTTAATAAAGCCCAAGATACTCTCATTCTGTATCCCGGAGGCAAAAAGGGCGCATACCAAATGCCCAACTCTGTAACCTCTTTCGGCTACGCTTTTGAGTCTCACAGTGGGCTAACGAGTATAATCATTGGTGACTCCGTTACTGCTATCGACAATTACGCTTTTTACGGTTGCAGTGAACTAACGAGCGTAACCATAGGCAGTGCCGTTGCCTCTATCGGCAACGAGGCTTTTAATAGTTGCATTGGGCTAACGAGCGTAACCATAGACAGTGCCCTTACCACTATCGGCAACAGGGCTTTTGCTTATTGCCAGGCATTGCGGTCGGTGTATAATAATAATCCTACGCCGCAGACCATAACAGGACTGAATGTGTTCGATGGTGTAGTTTTGGATAGTGTGGATTTGTATGTGCCTAATGCGGCAGCGAAAGCACTATATGAAGCAGCAGACGTATGGAAGGATTTCAAGTCGGTGCGTGCTATTGTTCCGGTAACGGGCGTAACGCTCAACAAGACTACGCTTGCGCTTGTAGTAGGCGCAGATGAAACGCTCACGGCTACCGTTGCTCCCACCGATGCTACCAACAAGGCGGTAACGTGGAGCACCAGCAACGCAGCAGTGGCAACGGTGAGCGAAACGGGCGTGGTAACGGCAGTTGCCGCAGGCACAGCCACCATCACAGTAACCACCGAAGACGGCAGCCACACGGCATCTTGTGCAGTAACGGTAACAGCCGCTGCAGGCGGTGGTGAAACACCCGGTGGCGAAACACCAACTTCCGTAGAAGCACAAACCATTGCGTCTCTGCACATCTACCCCAACCCTACCAGCGACCAGATAACAGTGAACAGCGACCAGTGGAATGCGGGGGACAAGGTAGAGATTTACAATGTGAATGGCAGTTTGGTAGGGGCGTATAGCATACGCCCTACCATCAACATCGCACACCTTCCCGCAGGCATTTATATTGTAAAGGTAGGCAACAAGGTGGCAAAGGTTGTGAAGCAATAACCACCCACCCCCTAACCCCAAAAGGGGGGACGCCAGAGCAAAAGCCCTCGCCAAAAAGGTGAGGGCTTTTCTTGTGGCACGAACTTGGTACTTGGTACTTGGTAGATGGTAGTTGTAAAAGTTTTTGTGTAATGGGGCTTAATGGTCAAAAAGTAGGCTGAAACTTTCTGTATCCTTTAGTATGCTTACCTTTGCGGTATTTTAAAGATATGGGTAAAAAAATTGCTTTTATTGTGGCTCTGTCAAAGTCAAAAAGAACGG
>BNTQ01000046.1 GCA_025996715.1 Bacteroidia bacterium
TTTTTTCTTTTTTCCCTTCCAATTTTGTCTAATTTAAACGTTGGTTTAAATTAGACAATTTTTGATTTTAATGCAGCCTTATTGGTTTAGTTTTTTTTCTAATTCTGCTATGCGGGCAAGGGCTGCTGCGGCTTTTTCTTTTTCGGCGGTGAGTGCAGCGGCTTGGGCTGCGGCTTTTTCTTTTTCGGCGGTGAGGGCTGCTGCTTGGGCAGCGGCTTTTTCTTTTTCGGTGGTGAGGGCTTGTTGCAATTGCTCGCGTTCGGCTTCACCCTCACTTCTGCCCTCTATTTTGGCAGTGTTTATGGCGCTCTCCCAGCCCAACTTGCGGTCTATCTCTTTGTCGTAGGCTTCTTGCTCCGCCGGCGACTGCCGGTCGTAATCCATCACCTCGCGCACCTTGTCTAAGCCCTGCGCCGAGAAGTTGTCTTCCACGCGGTTGTTTTTCAGGTAATAAATCCACTCGTCAAGCGTGTTCTTGGCTACATTGTTAAAATTCGTTACATCCAACAAATAGTATTCAGGATGCAAATCGCCTACCTCTATCTTGCCAAAAGCCTTTTGTTCATTGTCGGTCAGGGTGAGTATTTGGTTTGTGTGCATGCCCCTGAAATCCGTTTTGCCGTGGTAAATGTACTCGTCGTTGTTGTGGTGCAAGGGGTAGTAGAGAATGCTAATGGAGTACACCTTTTTGATGGAGCCGTAGGGGTTGCCCTTGTGGATATGCTGCACCAAATGCTTGCTGGCGCCGTAGAGTACGCGCAGCAGGTAGTCAATTTCGTGCTGGTACTGCACCTCAATAATAATCAACTCGCCGTCCGCGTCCTCCGCCAGGATGTCCACCCGCGTTTGCTTGTCGTCGATGTTGTCCTGCAAAGTTTCGCCCTCCTTAATGTTTTTGATCTTGATGGGTCTGCCTAACAATTCGCTGAGGAAGCCCTCCAAAATATCGTAGTTGGCTTCCTGCCGTAGCAGCCGCTTGAGCGCGTAATCAAACGACAATATGCAACGTGGTTCTTTGGTAGGAGTTGAATTTGACATATTGTGCTTGTCGCTAAACGTTTGGGGAGTTACTAATACTTCCATAACGATAATAATTTAAAGTTCATATCCGCATTCATTTAGTTTTTATACTCATAATTCGTTTATGTTATGCACTACTATCTAACTTAACCCACCGTTTAAATTAGACAAAAACAATAATGTGGCTACAAAGGTTAAAAAAGAAAATGATATTACAGATATTTAATGGTAAAAATTAGAGAAATTTTAAGATTATTTAACTCTAAATCGTCTGAACTGTGATTTTTGTATGATTTTTTTGATTTATATGATTTCCTATAAATGCGCAACCCGAAGGGTTGAATTTTCATAACCGTAGGCAAGCGAAGCGCAGCCTACGGAAAAACGCAACCGCCGCATAATGGCGCGCGGCACAAAAACAATGCCTTGAAAAACAGTGGCTGTCCGCGCGCAATAACGGGACTTGCCAAATGTTTTTTCTCCTGCATTCGTTGAGGTTTCTCGCTGAAAACTACGGCGTACAAGTTCTTTCCTGCCTGATAACCTTTAGCACTGCCTCGCCTGTGCCAATGCGGTAGCCCTCGGTGGAGTGGAGGATGCCGCCGTTGCGCGAGAGGTAGATGGCGAGCGGGAAGTTGTCTTGAAAGTCCGTTTGCAGTGCGTCGGTGGCGGCTCGCAGCAATGTGCGCTCCGCATCTACGCTCCACGCTGTTTGCTGCGGCAGTCCCTTGAATGCCGAGGGGTCAAAGGGCACGTCTTTGTCGCTCGGTATCATAAACAATACGCCACCGCCCCAGGCCTCAAAATCCCGCTGTACAGCGCTCAAATCCTGCAAAATATGCTTGGATGGCTCTTTGCCCAAGTCCACAAAGCACAGTATCAAGCCTTTGCCGCCCGATATTTCCTTGAGCGTTGCCTTTGTGCCGTCGCGCCGCACTACGATGGTGTTCATATCCACAATGCCCTTGACAAACAATTTGCCTTCTACTTCGGGCATTTTTACTACCTGCGTTTGCGGCTCGCCTGCCTTGAGTTCAAAGTACTCGGTATGCACCGTTACCGAGCCATCATTGGCGCGGCTGCCCGCCATTAGCCGATAGTAGCCCGCGTCCACATCCAATGTGTAGGGGAAATTCTTTGCTGCCGCATTGTTCTCATAATCCAAGGTCTGAAAATCGCCGTCCTTGTAGTACGCCAGCGTGTAGTGCGAATAATAGCCGGGCTTAACGATGTTGCTGGGAGCGTTTTGCAGTGTTATTTTTGTTTTGGGTGCTTGTGCGGCAATCTCTTCTTCAAAAACGGCATTCTGCCATTTGCCGTCCTCAAAGTATTGCGGGCGTGCGGTCGCTTGTTCAATGCGGGCGGGGATGCCTGCGCTGCGGCACATTGCTGTGAACAATATGTTGCGCGACTGCTTGTCGGCAATCCGCAGTTCATATACACCGCGCGGCGATATGCGGCAGTTGTAGTAATTATCTTCGCTGATGGTGATGTTATTCTTTACAAAGTCAATGACGGCGCGGGCATTGTCGTACTTTGCTCCGCCAAAATCGGTGTATGGAACAATCAACTCCCGCTCTATGCGCGGCGAAAACACGTTGGCGTCGTTGGATGCGCTATGCTCCAAGTATGACGACAGGACTGCCGCCCGCGTGTCGCGCACATCCTTTGCCGAGAGCGATGCTAAGAAGGAAAACAATCGTTTGTCGCCTTTGTTCTGCTCTATAAATCTGCTTATTTCCTGCCAATTGCCTTGTGCAAGGTTCAGGTATTTCCACACTTCTTTGCTATCCAATTTATTCGCCTGCGCCAATTTTTTTGCGTCTGCTTCGCTGGTAAACGTTTGCATATAAGCATTGCGGATAGAATCTTCGCGCACCAAACGTGCGGCATTGGCAGCCGCTTTGTCGGGTGCAATGGCGGGTATGGCTTGTTCGGGCGGCACGCTCACCACCCAATCTTCTGCGTAGGATTCGCCCTGCTGCCGTGCCATTTTCACTATCACGAGTTGGTCCTGCGGCGTGGATTGCGCATAGCCATAGGCATTGTCTTTGCTTGCCCAAACCAACAAATCGCCATTGCCCGAAATGATGGATGCAATGCCCTGTTTGCCGCTCCTGCTCTCGGCTATGGTGTAAAATTCGGCGTAATTATATACCTTAAACTGCACCCGCGCATTCTCTACCGGCTTGCCTTCGGCGTCCACAACTTGCACCTTGACGGTGCGCGTGTCGGCGTAGTTTGCCAACAGATTTATCTTGGAGTATAGCGGCGTTTGCAAGTTCTTTTCTTCGGGTCCATTGTATGCACCAAAGACGTTGGTATGCACCATCATAGCGCGTTTTGCGGGACCTGTGAACCACGCAGCATCAAGTTCGGCTTCGGGTTCGCAGGCACCGAGATAATGCCATTTGCCGTCAATCCACACCTCTACCCAGGCGTGGTTGTCGTCGGTGTGCACCCATCGGGGCGTGTAGCATTGGCGAGCGGGAATGCCCACTGCTCTAAGTGCGGCGGCAGCAAAGGCGGATTCTTCGCCGCAACGTCCCCACGAAGTCCGCACCAATGCCAGCGGTGCAGATGTGCGGCTGTCGGTGCCGCGATAGGTAACTTTTTCGTGGCACCAATGATTGACTTCCAGCGCAGCATCATACATAGAGAGATTTTTGACACGGTCTTTGAGTTCTGCAAAAAACACCATCCGCGCCGTGTCCAAGTCCTCGTTGTTGACGCGATAGACCAGCACGAAGTGGCGAAATATCTCATCGGGAATGGTGCGTCCCCACGCAAAATAGTCGCGAGCGGCAAAGGCGGCATCTACGTGTTGGAGAAAGAACTCGCCGTCGTGGTCGGCTAAATCGCTGAGCGGCATATAGGCGTAAAGGAACTCCAATGCCTCGCGCTGTTCGGTGCTGAGATTGTCCTTGTCAAAGACAGAAAACAAGGCATCATTACGGTTTGATGCCTCTGCTACACGTTTTTGGAACTGCTTGTGGACTTGGCTGCGGTATGCGCTGTCGTTGAGAAAATGTTGTTCGCTATCGCCGCAGGATGCGAGCAAAAATGCGGCAGCAAGAATGAGAATGGTGTGTTTCATAATTCATTATTAATTAAAAATTATTCACTAATTTTATCTTTTCAAGGTCGTTCAACAATATCTCGTACTCCTCGTCCTGACGGACAAAGTTTGTATTGCGGTAGAGCATTTTGCTTGCGCTGCGGCTGCGGAATGTGCCGTGCAATTCCTTTATACCTGTTGCCCGCGCCAAATCACGAGCGTTGTCGGGCGTGATGCCTGCGCCTGCCATAATGACAATTCTGTTGCCCGCTTTTTCTATTAAAGTGCAGATGACATCTGCGCCCTCAATGGCTGTTTCATAGCCGCCCGAAGTCAGAATCCGCTCGCAGCCCGCCGCTATCACGTCTTCCATTGCTTGCGGTAAATCGCGGCTGCGGTCAAAGGCACGATGAAAGGTAACACTCATACCGTATTCCTGTGCGATATGCACAAGTTTGCGGCAACGATTTTTGTCCACACTGCCGTCTGCCTGCAATATCCCTATTACCACGCCATCGCACTTGTGTTGCCCGCAATAATGTATATCGGCTTTCATTATTTCATATTCTGCATCGGAATAGAGGAAATCGCCGCCGCGGGGGCGAATAAGCACATTTACCCGAATCCCAACAGACTGCCGCACCCTACTGATAAGCGCAGGCGAAGGCGTAAGGCCGCCTTCGGAGAGCGCCGCGCAAAGTTCTATGCGATAGGCGCCCGCCTGCTGCGCTATGCAAGCACCCGCAAGGGAATCCGTACATACCTCAACTATCATAACACTCGAATATAAGCATTTCCACTCATCATTTTTTCACAAAGGTAGGCATTATTTTTGTTTCTACCGTAATTTGTTTTGCAAAATTACTAAAAAGCGGCTCATACCAAAGCGCGCAACCCGAAGGGTTGAATTTGCATAACCGTAGGCAAGCGCAGCGCAGCCTACGGACAACGCAACCTTCGCACGCGGCGCGCGGCGCAAGAGCAACGCCTTGAAAAACGGTTGCTGTCCGCGCGCAATAAACGATGTTTGCCAAATGTTTTTCTATTGATATGAATGTCCTACGGACAATTTCGCAAAACCTTGCTTGGTAGAGACGCGGCGCGCCACGTCTCTACGCTGCGGAACATAAAAAATATAGCACATAATTGCTTGTATTTCAACAACTTACAATTTTTATTACGTTAAAAATCGTTAAGAGCCAGAAAAAATTTTGCCTTTTGTGTACATCATATCAATATTTTATTCCATCTTTGCAATCAAAAATTGTCTAATTTAAACGTACGTTTAAAATAGACAGATTTTGAGGGCTTAAAAAGAAAAAACCAAAGACATAAGTCTCTGGTTTTCAATAGATTATTATTTTGGGGTGATTTTAAAAAATTGTCTAAATTAAACCTACGTTTAAATTAGACACCCTCCAAAACAACGTGGTCGTAATCAGGCTCTCAAAATTTCAGGTTTCAAATTGGTGCAAAATTGTGAATTATGACTTATTATTTTCAAACTTAAACCCATTTACTATGAAAAGAAAATTTTTGTTATTGAGTATTCCGATACTCTGGATGAGCGGGTGCGACATTACCGACCGTGTGCCCGAAAATGCCATCACCGACCTCAATTATTGGGGTAAAGTGGACGACTTGCGTATGTATGCGCGCAACTTGTATTCGCAACTGCCCGGTCCTGTTGGTGGCTCGCGGTATCCTGACGAGAGCAAAACCGACATTGTTGTGGAAGCAGTGCCAAGCGATTACCTGCTCGACGCATTTACTGTGCCTACCGACGACAACGGCTGGGCATACGCCGACTGGTCGCCCATCAGGAACTGCAATTACTTTTTGACGCACTACCAAACCGTAGTGGGCGATGAGCAGGAAATTAAGCACTATGTGGGCGAGGTGCGCTTTTTTCGCGCGTTGCTGTACTTCAACAAAGTGAAGGATTTTGGCGACGTGCCTTGGTACGAGACCGACCTGCAGACCAGCGACCAAGCAGAACTCACCAAACCGCGCGACCCGCGCCTCACGGTTATTGCCAACATTAAGGCAGACCTTGAGTACGCCATCACAAATATGAAAAAACCATCTGACGTTATGTCGGGGCAACTCCACAAAGATGCTGCATTGGCACTGTTGGCGCGGGTTATGCTCTACGAAGGTACATGGCAAAAATATCGTAATGCAAGCCCAACCGTGTGGCAACCATTGCTGGAATCTGCTGCCGCTACCGCCAAACGCATAATGGATGGCGAAAATGGCAAAACATACGAGATAACCAAAGGTACAGCACCGTACACCGTATCGGGCTACCCGCTCAACTACAAGGCAAAATTCATTCAGGCTAATAAATCCAATGACCCTGAATGTATATTGGCGCGTATTTATAGCGATGAAACAGGCGTTATGCACGGCTTGTCGCGCATAACGAGCAAGGGCTTGAGCAAGGATTTTGTGGACCAATTTTTGTGTACTGACGGACTGCCCATTTCCATCAGCACTAGCTATATGGGCGACGATTCGATAAACAGCGAGTTGGAGAACCGCGACCCGCGCCTGCGCAACATTTTGGACTGCAAGTATAATCCATTTATTTTGGCCGGTGGCACAGTTTCCGTGAACAACCCTTTGCTACCAACTTCTGTAACAGAAGTGGAGACGGTAACGGGCTATCGCTCAATAAAATACCGCGAACCCGACAACATAGAACCCAACAAAACTGCGTACGATTGGTATGTGTTTAGGTATGCAGAGATATTGCTCATTTATGCCGAAGCATTGGCAGAATTGGGCGGCGAGGCAAGATGTACACAGACAGTGGTTGACGAAACCATCAACAAACTGCGCGAACGTTTGGACGAATCGAGTTTGACTATGGCTCGTATGAGCATTGCTTCCTTGCAGGATGACCCAATGGAACAATACAATGGACAATATCGCTATGGTTACGATTTGAGCAAACTGCTCTACGAAATTCGCCGCGAACGCACTGTGGAATTGGCATTTGATGGTTTCCGCTGGGACGATATTTGCCGATGGAAAGCAGGTGCGCTCTTCAACAATCCCAAGTCAATGTGCGGTATTGTGATAAATGCAGATGTTAGAGCGCGCTACGCAGCGGCAGCCGGCGGCACTGACCCATTCGCTAGCGCAAATTTGCTGTCATCTACCGAGCAACTCGCCGGAGTAAGTGCAACTCGCGACCTTTTGCGCGCTTATAGTAGCGGTGTGGAAGACAGGCACGTTTGGAACGACCGCAATTATCTGCGTCCGTTGCCCAAGAATCAGATACTGCTCAACCCGAACCTTACGCAAAACTGCGGATGGGATGGCGGTAGTGCTTGTCCGTAACAAATAATGGAAAGCCCCCTAACCCCCAAAGGAAAAAGGAAAACTTGAAACATTGAACTTTTAAACATTTGAACATTTAATTATTTTACGTATGAAAAAAATACTTTCAAAAATTATGGTTGGGGCATTTATTTACGCTGTGCCCTTGTGGTGTGCGGCGCAAGACCTCAACATATCGGGAACAGTTCTCGATAATAATGGCGACCCCATAGTGGGTGCCACAGTAGTAGTCAAAGGAACTACTACAGGTGTAAATACCGGCATCAACGGCGACTACAACATTGGCGCATCCGCCGATGCTACGCTCATTTTTTCCTTTGTGGGAATGGCTGCCAAGGAAGAAGCAGTGGGCGGACGTGCCCGCGTTGACGTGGTGCTGGGCGGCGGCACACAAGCAATTGACGAGGTTGTGGTGGTGGGCTACGGCTCGGTGAAGCGGCAAAACCTCACAGGCGCCGTTGACCAAGTAGGCGGCGATGTTCTTGCCAGCCGCCCCATACCCAACATAGGTGCGGGCTTGCAGGGCATCATACCCAACCTGCAAATTACGCCTTCGGGCAACGCCCCCGGACAGGGCGCCTCGTTCAACATTCGCGGCTACACCTCGCTCAACGGCGGCAGTCCGCTGATTTTGGTGGACGGCGTTGTGCAAGACCCCAACCTTGTGAACCCGCAGGACATTGAGAGCATCACGGTGCTCAAAGATGCCAGTAGTGCCGCCATTTACGGCGCACGCGCTGCTTATGGCGTGATTTTGTTCACCACCAAAAGCGGCAAAAAAAACCAAGCGCCGCAGGTGAACGTGTCTATATCGACGGCTACGTCGTCGCCTGTGTATGTTCCCAAGTATATGGATTCGTGGAACTACGTCAATTATATGAACCTCGCCAGCAAAAATGCCGGCGGCGGCGACCTCTTTGACGCCAACCAACTACGGGCTGTCAAGGCATACTATGACGACCCCGTGAACAATCCGTCAGAATACTACGACCCAAACACGGCTTATGATGGATGGGGTGCTAAAGGCAAGTGGACTTATGCAGGCAATACCGACTGGTCGGGCGAACTCTACAAACCGGGCGGCTTGCAAAACTACGATATCAGTTTGAGCGGCGGCACCGACAACTCGCGCTACTACCTGTCCTACGGACTGATGAACCAGCAAGGCGTGCTCGCAGTGTACGACGACACCTATCAGCGGCATACCGTGAGTATAGACCTTACATCGGACTTGCGCAAATGGATAACTGTGGGTGCTAAGGCAAAATATACCTACGGCAATTACGATGGACCGCCCGATTATTCGGGACGCAACACTTTCACGGGACAAAGCGGATGGCTCAAAGACGACCTGATGCCGATAATGCCCATTCGCCACAAAGACGGAACCTATGGTGGACAAGGAACGTTCACCAATCCTTTTGCAATAGGCGAATACGGCGGCAGCGACCGCAGCAAGACCAACGACCTGTGGGTAACAGGAAAAGTGCAAATCCGCCCATTGGAAGGGCTTACGCTCAATGGCGACTACACCTTCAATCCGTACTCCTACAATCGCCAGAACACGCGCCTGTCGTTTATGGAATACTGGAACACCAATTTAGACGGCGGACCAGGCGGCTCCGGAGAATATCGAGATAACGGCAACTACTCGCCCAACAGCATATATATGGAAAATTCCAACGACTACTATCAGGCGCTCAATGCCTATGCTGATTATGCGTTCAAGTTTTTGGACAAAAATAACGTCAAGATTACGGCGGGCTACAGCCACGAGGTGAAGACCAACAAAAGTTTTAACGCACGCGGCGTGGACATCGTCAACCCCGACTTGCCCATCATCAGCAACACCAAAGGCGCACAGTATGTTGGCGGCGATGCCACTTCGTGGGCGGTGCAGGGCGTCTTTGGACGTATCCACTACGACTTTGACGAGAAATATCTCGTGGACATCAACGGTAGATATGACGGCTCGTCCAAATTCGCTGCCGGCAAGCGTTTTGCCTTCTTTCCATCGGTGGCAGGCGCGTGGCACATCTCGCACGAGGACTTTATGAGCAGCATCAAAAATATAGTATCCGACCTCAAAGTGCGCGCTTCGTACGGCTCTTTGGGCAATCAAAATGTAGATGCCAATTTCCCGTATCTTGCCACCTATGGCACGACCGCAAATCAGTCGTACGTTATAGGCGGACAGCGAGGCATTGCAGTATCGGCGCCCGGACTGGTCAGTTCCAATTTTACTTGGGAAACTGTTACGCAGTGGAACATTGGCGTAAACTATGGCTTTCTTGACCAGCGGCTGACGGGTTCATTTGATATTTTTAGCCGTCAAACCAAAGATATGCTTGTAAATACGCAGCCCCTGCCGGGCGTACTCGGCGTGGCTACGCCGCGTGCCAATGCCGGCGACCTCAAAACCACAGGTTGGGAATTGAGCATCACCTACGCCGACAAAGTCAAAGCCATAGACCTGGATTATTACGCCACTTTTGTGCTCTCCGATGCCCAGAGCGAAATCACCAAGTACGAAAACTCTACAGGAACGCTTGGTTCATTTTATGTGGGCAGAAAAATTGGCGAGATATGGGGCTACACGTCCAATGGTTTGTTGCTGACCGATGAGGAGGTAGCCATAGCCAATGGTGTTGCTGATGGCAACGGAGTATATCCTGCGGGCAGCCAAAAGCAACTATACAGCGGCGTGTGGGAAAAAGGCGATGTGAAATTTGTGGATGTCAACGGCAATGGTGTTAGTTCGGGCAAAAATACGCTTGACGACCACGACGACCGCTCCATCATCGGCAACAACACGCCGCGCTATCAGTATGGCATCACGCTGGGTGCAGCGTGGAAGGGCATTGACATAGAGATATTCCTGCAAGGCGTGGGCAAACGCGACATTTTCCCCGACGGCAGATTCTTTGGAACATCCAGCGAATGGGCTATGCCGATGGCGCTTGCATCCAACTTTTATCGCGAAGCAGACGGCTTTTGGTCAGAGAACACTACCGGTGCTTATTTGCCGCGTCCCTATTTGGGCAACACACACGCTGCGCAGACTACAAGTACTCGCTATTTGCAGGATGCGTCCTATTTGCGGTTCAAGCAGTTGTCGGTGGGCTACACGCTGCCGCAGCGGTGGACACAGGCAATCTCTATCAGCAAGGCGCGCCTGTATGTTACAGGACAAAATATCTTTACGTGGACAAAACTTTCTAAGATATATGACCCCGAAATTGTGGGCACGCTCTATCAAACAAGCGGCACCATTGCAGGCAGCGCCAATCCTATGACATATCCTGTAGCCAAGACCTGGAGTATTGGCTTGAATGTAACGTTCTAAATGAATGAAAAATGTTCATTAAGGCAATAGGTTGGACGGTATTTGTAATGCCGTCCAATTTATTTTTGGAAATCGGTATTAATCGCGCAACCCGAAGGGTTGAATTTGCATAACCGTAGGCAAGCGCAGCGCAGCCTACGGACAATGCAACCTTCGCACACGGCGCGCGGCGCAAGAGCAACGCCTTGAAAAACGGTTGCTGTCCGCGCGCAATAAACGATGTTTGCCAAATGTTTTTTCTATTGATATGAATGTCCTACGGACAATTTCGCAAAACCTTGCTTGGTAGAGACGCGGCGCGCCACGTCTCTACGCTGCGGGACTTAAAAGATATAGCACATAATTGCTTGTATTTCAACAACTTACAATTTTTATTGTATTAAAAATTGTTAAAACCCAGAAAAAAAATTGCCTTTTGTGTACATCATATCAATATTTTATTCCACCTTTGCAGTCGAAAATTGTCTAATTTAAACGTACGTTTAAATTAGACAAAAAATGAAGAGAAATTTTTTTCAGTAACTCACTAATATACAAACACTTATGAAAAAACTATTTTCAAAAAAAATTGTCTATTTTAAACGTACGTTTTTTTTAGTCAATCTTTTTGCTCTGGCAACCTTTGGTGCCACAGGGCAAGACCTCAATGTATCGGGTACGGTACTTGATAGTAACAACGACCCCGTAGTGGGTGCCACCGTAACGGTCAAAGGCACCACTTTTGGCACCACCACGGGCATCAACGGCGACTACAACATTGCGGTGGCGCCGGATGCTACGCTCGTGTTCTCGTTTGTGGGATTGGGCGCGCGCGAAGAAGCCGTCAATGGACGCGGACGCATTGATGTTGCTATGGGCGAAGGCTCGCAGGAAATTGACGAGGTGGTGGTTACCGCGCTGGGCATTAAGCGCGATGCCAAAGCGCTGGGTTATGCCGTGTCCACGGTCAACGGCGAGGATTTGGTGAAAACCAATTCGCCCAACTTTGCTGCCGCACTCTATGGCAAAACCGCAGGCGTGCGCATACAGTCGGCTCCCGGCGGTGCGGCATCTGCTGTGAGCGTCAATGTGCGCGGCTTGAGTAGCATCACGGGCAACAACCAGCCGCTCGTTATTGTGGACGGCGTACCTGTGCGCAATGGCAACGCCAACACCGATGGCTACTGGGACGACCAGCGCATCCAAACCAACGGCTTGGTGGACATCAACACCGAAGACATCGCCAGTTTGTCCATACTCAAAGGGGCATCTGCTACTGCGCTCTACGGCTCGGAAGCGGCTAACGGCGTGATTATGATAACCACCAAAAGCGGACAGCGCGGCGGCGGTTTCTCGGTGGACGTTAGCGCCTCAGTATCCGCAGATGTGCTGGCTTATATGCCCGAAATGCAGACGATATGGGGACCGGGCGCTGCCATACAATCGCGCACCGACGCCTACCAACTTGCCAATGGCGGTTTCTGGGAGCGTACCCTTCCCGATGGAATAACAAAGGTAAAGAGCGTACAGACTGCCACAGCACAATTTGGTCCCAAATACGACGGCAGCGAGGTCTATTATTGGGACGGCAAAATGCGCCCCTACTCAGCCTTGTCGTCTAATCCGTGGAAAGATATTTTCCGCACAGGATTTAACCAAACCTACAACGTGGGCATCACGCACGGCAACGAGAACAGCAATACCCGCCTGTCGTACACCGCCGTCAACAACACGCCGATGCAGTACAACAGCGAATTTCAAAAGCACAACTTTAATCTCGCGGGCAGCATTACGCTCAACAAATATCTGAGCGTGAGTTACACGGCAAACTATATGCGCGAGTTCGTCAAGAATCGTCCCTACCGCATCAGCCGCGTTACCAACAACTTTAGCGGTATGTTCGGTTCGTTTGAAGACGTGGGCTTGATGCGCGAAATGACAATGACATCATTGGGCTACAAAAACACTTACGCCAACGGTGGCAGTGCCACACTCACGCCTAACGAGTCGTTTGCGTGGCAGCCGGCATCGTGGGCGTTGTTGGACGAATATTATTGGAACGTGCTGGGGCGCGAACAATTGGAGGCACGCAACCGCTTCATATCCAGCGTTGCACCCACCTACACCATCATAGAGGGCTTGCAATTGCGCGGACGCATCTCTACCGACTTGAGCGTTGACAAAATAGAACGCAAAGAGCGCACCGAGCGCCCATTGGTACTGGACGAACCCTCAGGATATTATAGTTTGGACAACAAACGTTACGAAATCTATTACGGCGACATTATGCTCAACTTCAACCGCACTTTTGTTGAGCACTTGGGCGTCAACGTCAACGTAGGATATAGCGGACGTATGGAGCAGCAGTACAATGCGGGGATGTACACAGAAGGCGGTTTGACGGTCGAAAACTGGTTTGACGTCAACGCCAGCCGCAACAAAGCGGGAGTTACTTCCAAAAAAATGCAACTGCTCAAGGATGCAGTATTTGCCACCGCAGGCTTGTCGTGGGGCGGCTTTGCCTATTTGGAAGGAACAGCGCGGCAGGAGCAAACCTCTACGCTGGCGCCCGGCAACAACTCGTTTTTCTATCCTTCGGTCAATGCCAGCGTCATTTATACCGAAGCGTTTCGCCAATACCTGCCCTCGTGGTACAACTATGGCAAAGTGCGCCTGTCGTATGCTGTGGTGGGCAATGCGCCTGACGTGTATCTTGCCAACCAAGCCTACAACCAAAAGGCACTCAGCGGCTACACCTACAACACGACAATGGAAAAAGTGGGCAACGACAAACTGCGCCCCGAGAACAAATACGAATGGGAAATTGGTTGGGAGAACAAATTCCTGGGCAATCGCCTTGGTTTTGAGGTATCCTACTACTCCAACATAGTGAAAGACCAGATATTGCCCACCACAACGCCCTATTCGTCGGGCGGCGAATCGTTGCTGCTCAACATCGGCGAGTTGGAAAACAAGGGTGTGGAAATAGTGGTCAACGGCACACCCTACCGCAGCAAGGATTGGGAGGTTACGCTCAATGCCAACCTTGCTTTTCAGCGCAATAAAGTGTTGAAACTAATGGACGGCTTTGACCGCATCACCCACGCCAATTGGGACGGCGCTGCCGAACTCCGCTCCTACGTGGGACAGCCAATGGGCGACATCTACGCCTACGTGCCCTACCGCGACCCCGCAACGGGCAAAAAAGTGGTGGACGAAAGCGGTATGTACATCATTGATATGACCGAAATGAAAAAGGTGGGCAACGCAATGCCCAAACTGTTGGGCGGCTTTGGCGGCTCGGTGTCGTGGAAAGGGATTACGCTGGATGCCGTGTTTGACTTCCGCATTGGCGGTGCGGTGCTCAACACACCCTACCAATATATGATGGGACGCGGCAATTTGGTGGAATCTATCCCCTACCGCGATGCAGCGCACGGCGGATTGACCTACTACTTTGAAGGCGACAACAATGGCAGCGGCAAACGCATTGCGTGGAGCGGCGCACAAGGTCCCGGCGGCGAGCGCGTGTACGACAACGGCTTGATATTGGACGCTGTGCAGGGACATCTCGACGCCAACGGAGATTTGGTGGTGGATGGTCCCAACAATATCATTGCGCCTGCCGACAGATACTACAACTGGACGTACAATTGGGGAGCAGACAGTCCCACCAACTACGAAGAATCTATTTTTGACAATTCGTACTTGAAACTGCGCGAACTCTCGCTTTCGTACCAATTGCCCACGTCCATCACGCAAAAATTTGCCTGCAAGGGGCTTACCGTATCTGCCTACGGTCGCAATCTGGGGTTCCTGTACAAGAACTTGCCTGCCTTTGACGCCGAAGCCACCGACGGCACATCGTGGATGTCGCAGGCAAACATTGGCGGGTCAACGGCTACAGCCCGCTCATTTGGGTTCAGTGTGAGAGTAACGTTTTAATTATCATTTGTATTAATCATTATCAAAGAATTATTATGAAAAAAAGATATTATTCAATTGCCTTGATTGCCGCTATGTTTGCAGGCATCAATGGTTGCAGCGACAACGACTTCGCTGATTTGTACCCCGACCCCTCAAAAACGTCAACCGTTTCGTGCGAGAAACTGATGACGGGCGTGTTCTACAGCGCGCTCACGTACACCAAACCTGTGCGCTATGGGATTGAGTATTTGAACCTCACCATCTACGGAATGAATAGCCAAACGGTGGGCTACGCCAATAACGGGTACACGTTTCGCGTAGGCAGTGCCCCCGACAACCGCTGGAAAGACTTTTACAAGATGGTAGCGCAGTTTCGTATGCTCGAAGAAACCTACGACAAACTTGACGATGCCGGCAAAGCGGACTATGAAGTCTTTGTGCTGCTTGCCGAAACGTTTGTGTATGAACAACTTCAGCAGATGGTGGATGTGTTTGGTGATATGCCGTTTAGCAAGGCAGGTACGCTTGCCATAACCGGCGATGCCGCAACGTCCAAGCCCGCTTACGACAAGGCAGAAGACCTCTACACCACCATGCTTGACCGCTTGGGCGCTATCAACACGCGCCTTGCAGCACTGCAAACCGCAGGGCTGTCCACCATTGCACAGGCATATCTGCCCAAGCAGGATTATATCTGCAATGGCAACTTGGCGGCGTGGCAGCGGTTTACCAATTCGTTGCGCTTGCGCGTGGCGCTGCGGGCGGCGTCTAACGGCAGTCTCACAAGCAAGGCGCAGGGCGTACTCAAAGATATTATTGAGAACCCCGGCACAAATCCCGTCATAGAGAACAATGCGCAGAACATTCTCATTGCCGCCGATAATGATGGTTTTGACCCACATTTGGACGAGGACGGCGCGCACGGCATCCGTGATGCCTACACGGCAGATGACGGACGCAACCAAACTGCACCGCAATCGCTGTTGGATAAACTGACAGGCGACCCGCGCCTCAGCATTATGTTCAAACAAAAGGGCGGCGCATACAGAGGTATGGCGCATACCGAGAACGAGGCGGCGCAAGACGTAGATTGGCGTGCAGGGCTATACAGCGTGGTGGATTCTGCTACATTTGGCTGGAACAGCAAGTATCCGGGCATCTTGTTCACAGCAGCAGAAGTGGCGTTTATCAAAGCCGAAGCGTTCAATAACGGTTGGGCATCGGGCAACGCAGAGAATGCCTTCAAGGAGGCAGTGGCGCAGTCGGTGGAGTTCTATTTCTATCTCAATGGTCTGTCGGATTACCGCACACCTGCCGTAGCACCCACCTCTACTGAGGTAAGCACGTTGGTGAATACGCTTTGGAGTGGTACATATACCGATGCTGCGGAAGCAATAGGCACACAGAAGTGGATACATTTTAGTTTGATATTGCAGCGCGAGGCGTGGGCGGAACTTCGGCGCACGGCATTGCCTGTGCTGACATTTCAGGACATCACGGGTGCGCGGGCATTCAATTTACCTGTTGACCGCTTTATGTACCCTGAGAGCGAATACCTCTACAACAAGGACAATTATCCTGCCGATGCATCCCGCAACGCAGTTACCGAGAATAAGCGCAAGTTGTTCTGGGCAAAACCTACAGGCTGGTATCAAACCATACCGCAGATATAATTGATAATGCATAATTGATAATGCACAATTCATAATTACTCACCTATTATGAATTGTGCATTATGCATTGTGTCTTATGAATAAGACACTACCGTTATTGCAACCATCTCTCCCGCTTTGAGCGTAATCTCTGCAACGTTGTTTGCAACAGCAGGATGCAGGGATTCTCCTTTGCCTTTTTTGAAAGTTACCGTAGCGCCTGCCGGTATTCGTAGTTTGAATGTATTGTTGGCGGTTGCCTTTAAGGTAACAGAGGTCAGTTTTTTATTTGCCCAAGTTGCCGAGATGTCGGCGCCTCCTCGTACCCGCATTCCGTCGAATGAGCCGTCGGAGAACGCATCGGGTAAGGCCGGTAACAGTTCGATGACGCCCGAATGGCTTTGTAGGAACATCTCCGCTATGCCGGCGCATCCGCCGAAATTGCCGTCAATCTGGAACGGCGAATGGGCGCAGAGAAGATTAGGATAGGTGCCGCCTCCGTTCATATTGAAACCCGGCTCTGAGGTAGGTTTCAACAGATTGCACAACAGCAAATAGGCGTGATTGCCATCGCCCAAGCGTGCCCAGAAATTGATTTTCCACGCACGCGACCATCCTGTTCCTCCGTCGCCACGCGCTATCAGCGATTTTCGGGCGGCTTCGGCCAAATCGGGCGTTCCCGCCAGCGTAATCTGATTGCCCGGATGCAGGCCGTAGAGGTGGGATACGTGGCGGTGATGCGGCTCTACCTCTTCATATTCTTCGAGCCATTCCATGAGCCTTCCGTCGCTGCCGATTTGGTTGGGCGGCAGTTTTGCCCTTGCCGCTTTCAAGCGGTTGCGCCAATCGGCATCCACGTCCAATATCTCGCTTGCCGCAATAACGTTGCCAAATATCTCGCGGACTAACTGGTTGTCCATCGTGGAACCCATGCAAACACCGGCGCTCGTTTTGGTGCCGGGCATATAAAACGAATTTTCGGGCGAGGTGGTCGGAGCGGTTACCAACCAGCCGTGTGCCGGTTCGGGCTGGAGTATATCCAGAAAAAACTGCGCCGAGCCTTTCAGCGTCGGATAGATTTGTTGCAGGTATTGCGTGTCGCGGTTGTAATCAAAATGTTCCCACAAATGGGCGCACAACCACGCGCCACTCGTATTGGTCGCGCCCCAAGACGGATGTTCGCCGGGCGCGGTGAATCCCCAGACATTGGCGATTACGTGCGTTACCCAGCCACCGGCATTGTAAAAAGCTTTGGCTGTCCGGCTTCCCGGCTCGACAAACGATTCAACCATCTGTATCAATGGCTGATGCAGTTCGGCAAGATTGGTAATTTCCACAGGCCAATGATTCATTTGCACATTGATATTCAGGTGATAATCGCCATTCCACGGGGTGTGGATGGTATTTGCCCAAAGTCCCTGAAGATTGGGAGGCAACAGTCCCGGACGGGCGCTCGAAATAAGGAGATAACGACCATACTGGAAATAGAGTTCCACCAAGCCGTTATCGTTGGGATGAGCGGCAAAAGCGTCCAATCTTCGGTCGGTGGGGATGGTGTCCCTGTCCGGCTGCGAATGTAGATTGAGGTGCGCCCGGTCGAAATAATTACGATACAGTTTTGTATGTTCCGCCTTGATACGGGCATAATTGCCGGTCATTGCCTGTTGCAGTAACCGGCTGCATTTCGATTCAAAATCCGGATTTTTGTAGTCGGTAGCGGCAGAAATAAAGATAAAAGCTTCCTTGGCATCCGTAACATTTATGCGGTTGTCTTTTCCTTTCACAACGCCTTTTCCCGCCACTTTCACTTTCACGCGGGCATTGTAGCGCATGCCTTTACCATCCGTACCGTTATTCAGTTGTCCACGCATAAGCAATTCATTGCCGTCGAGCAGGGTCTCATAGACTTGCGGACGATTCATGTCTATGGTAAAATTCAAACATCCGCTGCGGGATGCCTGTAAACGGATGACCAGCACATCCAGACCGAATGCCGCGAAATATTCACGGGTATAAGTTACTCCGCCGGACTCAAACGAGGTGGTTGCCACGGCGTCATCTAACGATAATTGACGGCGATAATTTTTCGGCGCTACCTTCCCCTGTGGGTATTGGTAATCAATATGCAGATTGCCCAGCACTTCATAACTTCCGAAAGGGACGTCGCTTCCATTTCCGTATCCCGAACCGGCACCCTTGCACACAAAAGTCTTGTATATCAATTTTTGCGCCTCTGCGTTTTTTCCCTCGAAAAGCATTTGCCTGATTTCCGGCAGGTATTTGGCGGCATCGGGATTATCGGCGTCCTGCACACCGCCCGACCACAGGGTTATGTCGTTCAACACCAGCGTTTCCCGCTCAACGCCTCCGTCCGGCATCATTCCCAGCCGTCCGTTACCCAGCGGGAGAGTTTCCTCCCACTGTCCGGCAGGACGGTCAAACCAGAGTTTCAGACCCGCGCTGTTGTCCGCTCTTGTACCACCACAAGAGATGATACCGGTACAAGCAATAAGGCTGATAGCCGTGAGTTTTAAGTTTTTTATCATAACGTTTGTATTAATAATTGCGAACTTTGTAATTAAGTCGTAAAGTTACAACATTTCTGTGAGATACACTTACTAAATCACAATTTTTATGTACATTTGCAGTCAGTAAATAAAACATTCGCATCATGAAAAACGCTTTATTCACCTTGTTTTTTGTATTCCTTTTTCCGGGAATAATTTCTGCCGCTTATACCGGGCGTGTTTATTTGGATAATAACGCGGACAGTACATTTAACAAGGGTGATACCCCATTGCCGGGCGTTGTAGTTACCGACGGACAGCATGTTACAAAGACAGATAAAA
>BNTQ01000047.1 GCA_025996715.1 Bacteroidia bacterium
TTTCATTATTGTCCAAATGGGTGGGATTTTCATAACCGCAGGTTGCAGACCTGCGGAAGATTGAGGTGCTATTTAAGGTAGGGCTTACATATCAATAGTAATTGAGAGTTGAGAATGGAGAATTAAATGCGCAACCCGTAAGGGTTGAATTTTCATAACCGTAGGCAAGCGCAGCGCAGCCTGCGGAAAGCGCAACCGCCGCACACGGCGCGCGGCACAAAAACAACGTCTTGAAAAACAGTGGCTGTCCGCGCGCAATAACGGGACTTGCCAAATGTTTTTTCTATTGATATGAATATCCTACGGACAATTTCGCAAAACCTTATGCTTTCTAAACAACCTTAGTAGCCAATAAAATACCGTTGTAATTGAACCTTGTTGGCAATTATTTGTACTTTCGCAAAAACGTAGTATCTTTGCAATCCTATTATCAAAAGCATAACCATTAAAACGAATATGGCACAAAAACGAGATTATTACGAAGTGCTGGGTGTGAGCCAAAACGCCGGTGCCGATGAAATTAAAAAGGCTTACCGCAAAAAAGCCATTGAATATCACCCCGACAAAAACCCCGGCAACAAAGAGGCAGAGGAAAAATTCAAGGAGGCTGCCGAAGCCTACGACGTACTGAGCACGCCCGAAAAACGGCAACGCTACGACCAATTTGGGCACGCCGGATTAGGCGGCAGCGGCGGCGGGCAGTCGTACGGATTTTCGGTGGACGACATTTTTAGCCACTTTGGCGACATCTTTGGCGGGCACTTTGCGGGAGCGCAATTCTCCGGAGGGCAGTTTGGCTCTATGTTTGGCAATTTTGGCTCGCAGCAAGAGGTCAACTACGGCTCCGACATTCGCATCCGCATCAAATTAGACCTCAAAGAAATTGCTCACGGCGTTGAGAAAAAAATTAAGGTAAAAAAAGAAATCGTTTGTAGCGCTTGCAATGGCAGCGGTGCCAAAGATAGAAATTCCGTTTCCACTTGTCCGCATTGCCGCGGCAACGGACAGGTTACGCAAGTGGTGAGCACTATGTTGGGGCGGATGCAAACCACCACCGTGTGCCCCAAATGCCACGGCGCAGGCAAGGTAATTACCACGCCCTGCCCCGCTTGCAGCGGCAGAGGCACGCAAGTGGGCGAGGAGGAAGTTAGTTTCAAAATTCCAGCCGGAGTAACCGAAGGAATGCAACTCACTCTGCCCGGCAAAGGCAATGCAGCGCGGCACGGCGGGCAAAACGGCGACCTGTTGGTGGTGGTTGAAGAAGAACGCTCCGAAATTTTTGTGCGCGATGCCAACAATTTAATTTACAATTTGTTTGTCAACTTTGTGGATGCGGCTTTGGGAGCGGAAGTGGAGGTGCCCACAGTGGATGGCAAAGTAAAAATTGCCATCAAAGCGGGCACGCAACCGGGCACTATTTTGCGCCTCAAAGGCAAAGGTTTGCCCACGGTAAATCGTTTGGGCGTGGGCGATTTGCTGGTTTATGTGAACGCTTGGGTGCCCAAACAATTGGACAAGGAGGAGCAAAAAATACTCGCCAAATTGCGGCAATCGCCCAATTTTGCACCCAACCCCGACAGCAACGACCGCAATTTTATGGATAGATTGCGGCGGGCATTTCAATAATTACTGCGCAGTGATTGTCATTTGACAACGGCTGCAATCAAAGTGCAGCCTAAGTTTTTGCCCATTGTTCTCTAAAAATAACGGCTCGTGCAAGGCATTGGGATGCTGCTTTTTGCATTGGTTCAATTCTCGCAAAAGGCAATAACTGCAAGTCATTAGCGCGGCATCGGCGGGGGCTTTTTGTTCAAAAGCAGGGGCAATGTGTTGCACGCTGTGCCGCCTATAAAAGGCTGCAGCCAAGCGATTGGCAACATTGCCGCTATAATCTAAAATGTTTTTGGGATAAGGCAAATCATTTTTTGTTAATGATTTTTGTTCGGGCAAATACCTGTTTTCCCGCGTTTTTTCCAACTCTTCCAACACCTCTTGCCGCCATTGATTGAGCACCGAAAGTGGGTAAAAAGGTGTTTGCTCCCATTGCGTGTCCACCTTGGTAATGCAAAAAAGCGGGTGGCTGTTTTTGCGCAATTGGCTATCAATTTGTTGCGCGGCTTGTGCGGCATTGTGGGCGGCTACAAATTCGTAATCTTTTGCTATGCAACAAGTTACACCATCTTCGTCGGTGGCTGTGAGGCTAATTTGTTGAGGGGCAAGGGCAAAGGTCAATCGCACCGCAATTTGCCGCAGTGCCGATTTTGGGTTCATCAATTGACGATGAAAAACGATGTCAAAGTTGCGGTAGAGCACAGTGCCTGCGGCAATGCCAGCCGTGTTTTGCAAGCGCAGCAACGAGCCTTGTACCCCATTCACATTGGAGCCTGAGGCTTGCCCTTTGTTGTTGACAAAGCATAGTCCGTCGCCGTTGGCAAGGCTTACACCTTTGCGCAGCGATACGCGCAGTCCTTGCGTTTCTACGCGCACAACCCGCCCCACTTCTTCGCCCAACGATTTGGGTGTTTGCAGGTTTGCCATGGCTGTGGGGCAACCTTCCAAAAAATAGGTGGTGTTGCCGCGCGAAAAAGTTTTTTGCGGATGGGGCACAAAGTTGCAATGCACCGCACCCGAAGATGCACGCGGCTTTCCGGTGTTTGCAAGCAGCGCATCCACTTGCCTGCGATAGTAGGCAACAATGTTTTTGACATAGTCAATATCTTTGAGCCGCCCCTCAATTTTGATGCACGACACCCCCGCCTCCGCTAATGCTTGCAGGTATTGGCTTGCGTTGAGGTCGGCGAGCGAAAGCAGGTGTTTGTTTTTTTGCAAAACCTTGCCTTGTGCATCAATGAGATTGTAGGCGGCGCGGCAAAGTTGGGCGCACTCGCCGCGATTGGCACTGCGCCCTGTGAGTGCGCAACTCAAATAGCACTGCCCGCTGTGCGACACGCACAACGAGCCGTGCACAAAGGTTTCGAGCGCAAGGCTGGTGTGCTTGTGTATGTGGGCAATTTGCGCCAACGACAATTCGCGCGCCAGCACCACTTGCCGGAAACCCACATTTTGCAAAAACAAAATTTTGTCGAGAGAGAGGTTGTGGCATTGCGTGGAGGCGTGCAAGGGAATGGGCGGCAAATCCATTTCACAAAACGCCATATCTTGCACAATGAGGGCATCGCAGCCTACCTCATAAGCCTGATGGGCAAAGCGGCGGGCGAGGTCTAACTCGTTATCAAATAGGATGGTGTTGAGGGCAAGATACACCTTGGCGCGGTAGCGATGGGCGTATTTGACGGCTTTTTCAATATCGCCAAAAGTGTTGCCTGCAGCCGCACGCGCACTCCATTGCGGAGCACCCATATACACCGCATCGGCACCGTGATTGACGGCAGCCAAGGCAATATCAAGGTTTTTGGCAGGGGCGGCTATTTGCATCTTAGGCGGCGAATGGCATCTCGGGCGTTTTGGCGGTCGGTATCGTCAATGGCGAGAACTACTTTTTGGTAGCCGTCGCAAGCCTTGTGAGTGGTTTTGGAGGCTTCGTAGGCAAAAGCCAATTGGTAGTTGAGTTTAATGAGTTGCGCAGAGCGTTTTTCTACCTCTAATCCTTGTAAGGCTGCATCGATGGCTTCTTTGTATTTTTCCAATTGATTGGCAACGATGGCTGTTTGCAAATAGAGTTCGCCATTTTTTTCGTCAAACTTCAAGGCGCGAGTAAAATGTTTGTAGGCACCCTCGTAGTATTTTTTGTCTTTGGCTTTTTGTCCTTCGGCCAAAAGGTAGGATACTGCTGCCTTGCAGGCTTCTTTGGCATTGCCCAAATAGTTGTCTTTGGCAGCCAATTGGATAGTTTCTTCGTAGGCTTGGAGTGCTCTGTCGGTGTTGCCCAATTGCTGATAAGCCACGCCCACAGCCAACATTACCTTTGACAATTGCGGCGCCAATCCTAATGCTCTATCAAAATCTTGTAGGGCATCGGGATAGTTTTTGAGCGACATACTTTCTAAGCCTCTGTCGTAGAACAAATTGGGCAGGGCGGTTTCGATGTATTTGAGATGCAAGGTGTCCTCGTATCCTTCGGCAACATTTTTTGCCTCCTCCAACGATTTGATGGCATTTTCAAAATCTTTTTGTAGATAATAGTCATTGGTAATGAGGATGTGCAAATTGACCACCTGTTTCTTTGCCTCGCCCAGCAACGATTGCGTAGCGGTTTCGTTGTCTATTTGGGCAATAGATTCAATAGCAGCCGCAAATGCTCGCAAAGCCTCGTTGTACTTTTTTTGCGATTTGAGTTCAACTCCATTGTTGAACGTTGTTTGCACATCACGCAAGTCCGCTTGCGCCATAGCAAAATGGGCACAACAGAATGAGAGGAAACAAAAAATTGATAAACGCAACATTTTTTTTAATCAAAATTTATGAAACAAAATTTAAGTCAATTATAAATTAGTAGCACTCAGCGGCTACAATTTTTCGATGAATGATAGCACGGTGTCTATCCATCAAAAAATGGACGGCAAAGTGCAGAAAAAAATGAGAGGCTGCGCCGCACACAATAATAAACGGAACAAACACATTATCGGATAGCGGTGTGTGCATTAACAAAAAATAGATAACAGCGGCAAAACATAGATACAACACCGACATCAAAATGGTAATGTGGGCGTGGGTTAAGCCTATGTGCAGCAACAAATGATGCGTGTGCTGCCTATCGGGCAAAAAGGGCGAGCGGTGTTGGCTAATGCGCAACAAAAAAACTCTTGCTGTGTCAAACAACGGCAGAAAGGCTATTACTATGGCTGCCGCAATGGGGGCGTGAAATTTGTACTCACTCACAAATGCAGGGTCGTTGTTGATAGAAACAAATTTGATGAGTGCCACCGACAAAAAAAAGCCTATAAAAAGTGAGCCTGTATCGCCCATAAAAATAGAGGCCGGATGCCAATTGAAGCACAAAAATGCCAGTATGGAGCCTATGAGTGCCACCAAAAAAAATACAAAAACAATGTTGGTATTGGATACCGACCTTGTGGCAAAAAACCACGCTGCCAGCAGCGTAAACGCCAGCAATCCAATAGCAGCCGCCAGCCCGTCCAAACCATCAATGAGGTTAAAAGCGTTGGTAATTGCCACAATTACAAATATCGAAAGCAAGTAACTGACCACCATGGGCAATTCGGTGATGCCGCAAAAACCTCCCAACGATGTGATGCGCATATTCATTTCGTTGCCGCCACTCCACACGACAATGTAGGCTGCCAAAATTTGCATCACCAGTTTTCCTCTTGGGCTAAGCGACACTACATCATCGCGCAAACCTGTGATAAAAATAATGAACACGCCAAAGAGCAAATAACGGTAGGGCAACCAATAGGTGGGCGGCACCCAAATCATTATCGAGATGAGAAAACCCACGCAAATGCCAATGCCGCCCATAGATGGCGTGAAGCCTTTGTGAATTTTTCGCCGTCCGCCCACGTCCATTATTCTCCATTTGGTGAGCAAATGTATGACCACCGGCATCACCAAAAATGACAGCAAAAAAGCCGTAATAAAAATGTAAATAATAATGCTTAACATTCAGTAATCAATTTTTATAAACACGAAGGTAGTAATCTTTTTTGTTTTATTCTTCTTTTTTGAAAAAAAAATTTAATTCGCAATTGTCCATTATCCATTGTCCATTTTTAATTGCTGTGCCAACTGCGGCATCCCCACTGCAAAGCGTTCTCTGATGTAGGTAACATTAGGCGCAGCAATCGTTGTAGCATCGGGGTTGATGACGTAGATGGGGCAATTTTGCGGGGCATATCCGTACAACGAAGCAGCGGGATACACCACCATAGAAGTGCCTGCAATGAGCAACAAGTCGGCTGTGGAAACGATTGCAGCAGCGCGTTCGAGCATAGGCACCGCTTCGCCAAAAAAAACGATGTGCGGGCGCAGTTGCCCGCCTTGTGGGCAAAGGTCGCCCACCGCAATGTCGCCATCCACTTCACAAATGTAGGCGGGGTGGGTCATACTGCGCACCTTGGTGAGTTCGCCGTGCAAGTGCAGCACACGAGTAGAGCCTGCCCGCTCGTGCAGGTTGTCCACGTTTTGTGTTATCACATCCACCTTAAAAACCTTCTCCAATTCTGCTATGGCGATGTGCCCTGCATTGGGCTGCGTGGTCTTGAGTTGGCGGCGGCGTTGATTGTAAAAATCCAACACCAATGCGGGATTGGCAGCCAAGGCTTCGGGGGTGCACACGTCTTCTACGCGATAGTTTTCCCACAATCCATCGGCATCGCGAAAGGTTTTGATGCCGCTATCGGCACTCACTCCTGCGCCCGAAAGTACAACTAAATGTTTCATCTGCGATGCAATTAAAATTATTTTATAGCCTGCAAAAACTCATCACGTGTTTTGCTTTGCGAAAGAAATGCACCTGTAAAAGCCGAAGTAGTAGTAATAGAATTTTGACTTTCGACGCCGCGCATTTGCATACAGGTGTGCGCTGCCTCAATGAGCACCGCCACTCCCAAGGGTTGCAATGCCTCTTGTATGCAATCGCGAATTTGCACCGTGAGACGCTCCTGCACTTGCAGCCGCCGCGCAAAAGCCTGCACCACCCGCGCAATTTTGCTCAAACCGGTGATGTATCCCTTGGGAATGTAAGCCACGTGCGCTTTGCCGACAAACGGCAGCAAGTGATGTTCACACATTGAGTACAACTCAATATCTTTGACCACAATCATTTGCTGATATTCTTCTTTGAATTTGGCAGAATTGATAATGGCGATGGGGTCTTGCTCGTAGCCCTGTGTAACAAACAATCGCGATTTGGCTACTCGCTGCGGCGTTTTTTGCAAACCTTCGCGCTCGGGGTCTTCGCCCAATAATGTGAGAATAGCACGCACGTGTTCGGCAATGGCATTGACTTTGGCAGTATCGTACTCATCTATGCGGGTGTAGTTGCTCATACAAAATTTATTTTATATTCAACAAGTCCATTACCTGTGCTGCCGATTGCGACACCGGTGTGCCGGGTCCAAAGATAGCGGCTGCGCCTGCATCGTAGAGGTACTGATAGTCTTGGTGAGGAATCACACCGCCCACGACGACAATGATGTCCTCGCGACCCAACTTTTTGAGTTCCTCCATCACTTGCGGCAACAAGGTTTTGTGCCCTGCCGCGAGCGACGACATTGCCAATACGTGCACGTCGTTTTCGACGGCTTGCTTGGCAGCCTCAGCGGGGGTTTGGAACAGCGGTCCCATATCCACGTCAAAGCCCAAGTCGGCAAAGCCGGTGGCTACTACCTTTGCGCCGCGGTCGTGTCCATCCTGACCCAATTTGGCAACCATAATGCGCGGCTGACGACCTTCCTTTTTGGCAAATTCGTCCACCAATGATTTTGCTTTGTCAAACGCGGCATTGCCCTTTGACTCTGCGCTGTAAACACCTGAATTCATACGGATTGTTGCTTTATATCGTCCTACAATTTTTTCGCACGCATCGGAAATTTCACCAAGCGTGGCGCGTTTTTGCGCAGCATCAACAGCCAAGGCAAGCAGGTTGCCGCTCTTGGTTTCAACCGCTTTGGTAATGGCTTCCAGAGCGGATTTCACATCCGCCTCGTTGCGATTTTTGCGCAGCGTTTGCAGTCGTTTGATTTGACTCTCGCGCACGGCGGAGTTGTCCACGTCGAGGATGTCGATGGGGTCTTCTTTTTCCAAACGATATTTGTTCAAGCCCACAATGGTTTCCTGATGGCTGTCAATCCTTGCCTGCTTGCGGGCTGCGGCTTCCTCGATGCGCATTTTGGGAATGCCGGTTTCGATAGCCTTTGCCATACCGCCCAATTTTTCGACCTCTTCAATCAACGCCCACGCCTTGTGTGCCAACTCGTGCGTTAGCGTTTCCACATAATACGAGCCTGCCCAAGGGTCAATGGCTTTGCAGACGTTGGTTTCCTCCTGAATATAAATCTGCGTGTTGCGGGCAATGCGTGCCGAAAAGTCGGTGGGCAACGCGATGGCTTCGTCGAGAGCGTTGGTGTGCAACGATTGCGTGTGCCCCAGCGCGGCAGCCATTGCCTCAACGCAGGTGCGTGCTACGTTGTTGTAGGGGTCTTGCTCGGTGAGCGACCATCCCGACGTTTGGCAGTGGGTGCGCAGCGCGAGCGATTTTTCGCTTTTAGGATTAAAGGTCTTCACAATTTTTGCCCAAAGCATACGTGCAGCGCGCATTTTGGCAATTTCCATAAAATGGTTGGTGCCAATAGCCCAAAAGAACGACAGGCGCGGCGCAAACGCATCCACCGTCAGCCCCGCCTTGATGCCTGTGCGCAGGTATTCCCAGCCGTCGGCGAGCGTGTACGCCATCTCAATATCGTTGGTGGCGCCGGCTTCCTGCATGTGGTAGCCCGAAATGGAAATGCTGTTGAACTTGGGCATATTTTGCGAAGTGTAAGCAAAAATATCGCCGATGATGCGCATCGAAAATTCGGGCGGATAGATGTAGGTGTTGCGCACCATAAACTCTTTGAGGATGTCGTTTTGGATAGTGCCGCTCAACTGCTCCAAGGTGCAACCCTGCTCCAATCCCGCCACGATGTAGAATGCCAGAATAGGCAACACCGCGCCGTTCATTGTCATCGACACCGACATTTTGCCGAGCGGAATTTGGTCAAACAGCACCTTCATATCCTCCACGCTGCAAATGCTCACGCCTGCTTTGCCCACGTCGCCCACCACGCGCGGATGGTCGGCATCGTAGCCGCGGTGCGTAGCAAGGTCAAAGGCAACGGACAAGCCCTTTTGCCCTGCGGCGAGGTTGCGCTTGTAAAAAGCGTTACTTTCTTCGGCGGTCGAAAAACCCGCGTACTGGCGAATAGTCCAAGGACGCAACACGTACATAGTGCTGTACGGACCCCTAAGGAACGGCGCAATGCCCGCCGCATAAGCGAGGTGCTCCATATCCTCTAAATCGGTGGCACGATAGACGTTTTTCACGTCAATTTGTTCGGGTGTATGCCACACACTACCACCCTGAACCGCCCCACTGCCTTGCGATGCAGCAGGTGCGAGATTTAGTTCTGTAAATTTTGGACGCATAATTGAATAATTAAGATATAAATGTTAGAAAATTGTTTGCAATGTAATGTAGGGGCGTATCGCATACGCCCTATTGAAATGTGGTACAAATTAAATTCGGGTGTATTACGATAACCGTATGCAATGGCATATACAATGAGCGTATTGCCACAGGGCGTATGCGATACGCCCCTACAAACGTGGTAAAAAAAGAACGTTTATTCCTTATAAAATTTATCATCTATCCATTTTGCAGGATTACCGATTATGTATTCGGTAATCTTGTGGTACGACTGTGCATCGCGAATGATGTGTTCATAGTAATTGCGTTGCCAAATAGGATAACCCATCTTTTTGGTAACGGCAGATTTGTATCCACGCACAATGGCTCCAATGGTATTGGACGGCGATCGTAGGGGCGTATCGCATACGCCCTGATGTTCATTGGACAAATGTTGTATGGATGTATTATCCCGATTATCGGATGTTGCCAATACGTCCGCAGCATTTGCGGTTGTATGCAACAGGGGCGTATTCGATACGCCCCTACGGGTGGTAATTGCGATGATGCCGTGAATATGATTGGGCATTACAATAAATTCACCCATTTCAATTTCTGGACGAATAATAGGCGTTTTCATCCATTCATCGTGTGCAATTTTACCTATATTGTTTAAAACCATTTTTCCATCAATAATTTCTCCAAATATGTACGGGCGAGTCGCATTCGCCCTTTGTTTTTGTACGCAAATAGTTACAAAATACCAACCCTCCTGAGAATAATCATATCCTCTTAGACGGACACTATGGCGATGGTGAATATCGGGGTTATATGGCATTGTTTTATTGATTAATATTCTACGCTACAATTTTCGACTTAAAAAATGCCGTTTGCGAATACTCATATTCGGCGGGCGACATTGTGAGAATATCCATTGGTATTTTGAACTTATGAATAGTGTCTTTTTCAGGTTGCAGTGTCATTTTCGTTCGCTCAAAAATATCCTTTCCTTCAAATGATTTTGAGATAATAATCATATCAATATCGCTGTCTTTGTGCATATTGCCTGTAAGCGCAGAGCCAAACAAGGCAATGCTATTATCCTTTAACCCAGTCGCATTTAGGGATTGCTTAAAGAAAAGGATTACGTTGTTTATTGTTGTTTTATCCATTGTTGTATTGTTTTGTTTGTTGTAACATATCTTTGGTTATCTCGACAGAATAAACTTTTATCATTTTTTTCAAATCGCTGGGATAGCGTGTTGGCACAGATACTCTGTTCAACGTACTAATAAATTTATCTAATCCCAATCCCCTTCAACATCCCTTCATACATCACGGCTTTGCTCTCCAACTTCAGCGGATAGGCGCGTGAGGTAGAAGGCATACGAAACAGCCGCATCGGGCGGGTTTCAAACACAAATTCTGTACTCTTGCCCACAGGCGGTTGTTCTACTTGCAGTTGCAGGCGCAAGGTGTCCATCGCTTTTTGACCTGTAACTGCCACCGCTTGACACTTATCAAGTTGCCGCAGTAATGCACAAATGTCGGTTGCTTCCACAATTTCAAGAAATTGGTCGGCGGCATTATCTTTTACGCGGCGTACAACGGTTGCCGTATCAAACAACGCTATTTTCTTTTCGGTCAAAAAATTCACAATCCGCTCTTTACCAAATGCCTTGTGTGTTGCTTCTATAAAATAATCTTTGTTGCCCTCAAAAATCAAACCCATAATACGCCACATATCGTTGTTGAGATTAGGATAGTAAAAATCCATAGACCAACGTTTTTGCGGCGGCGGAAAACTGCCCAACATCAACAACCGTGCGCCCTTTGGAAGAAACGGTTGCAAAGGATGGCGTTCTGTGGCGGATATTTGTGTGGACATATTTACTACCGTGAACTGTTATTTTTTGCCATAATTACCAAGTTAAACCACCTCGCTCGTATTTTGCGGACAAAGATAATAAAATTATTTACTACCTTTGCAAGCAAACCCTATACTTTTCAAATTTTGAAACCTAAAACTTTGAAACTATGAGCATAGCATTGATTATCCAATTGGCACTGTATGGCATCGCGGCTTATTTGTTTGGCTCTATCCCTACTGCGGTGTGGGTGGGCAAGCGTTTCTACAACATTGATGTGCGCGAGCACGGCAGCCGCAATGCAGGCAGCACCAACGTTTTGCGCGTGTTGGGGCTCAAGGCAGCCTTGCCTGTTTTCATTGTGGATGTGCTCAAAGGCTTGGCTGCAGTGCTTTTGATATACATTGTTCCCAACTTTGACCACGATACCGAATCTTTTAATCTCACAAAAATTGCTTTGGGTTTGTTGGCTGTGCTGGGGCACATGTACCCTGTGTTTGCGGGCTTTCGCGGAGGCAAGGGCGTGGCAACCACCTTGGGCATTGCCATTGCCATATACCCCTACGGTACATTGCTGGCGCTGGCTGCGTTTGTGGTGGTGTTTGTTATCAGCAAAACGGTTTCTGTCAGTTCGCTCACGGCGGGATTGGTGTTTCCCATTGTTACTATTTTTGTGCTGAACTCTCCAATGTGGTCAATACGAATATTCGCTGTGTTGGTGTGCCTGCTTTTGTTTTACACACATCGCAAAAATATAGGGCGCCTCCTAAAAGGCACAGAGCCTAAAACTTCTTTTCATAAAAAATCGTCATAATTTATTATTAATCAACAATTTAAAATTTTATTTAGAATGGATAAAGCACAAAAAAAAGCCCTGCTGCAAACTGAAATTCAGCACGTGGATATTACTAAAATCAACGCTACGCCTGTGATAGACGCGATGCGTGGAATGTCGTTTGCCTCGCGCGAAACCGCCCGTGCCACCGATATTTTTGTCAAAATGGTCAACGATGCCGACTGTAGCAACATTCTCACCTTGGCGGGCAGCACAAGCGCGGGCGGCTGTATGCAAGCCTACGTGGATTTGGTGCGGCACAATATGATAGATGCCGTGGTGTCCACCGGCGCCTCGGTGGTAGATATGGATTTTTTTGAAGCATTGGGCTACAAGCATTATCAAGGCTCGCCTTTTGAGGACGACAAACGCTTGCGCAGCCTCTACATCGACCGTATTTACGACACCTACATTGACGAAGAAGAGTTGCAAAATTGCGATGCCACTGTCAAAGAAATTGCCGACAGCATTGAGCCGCGCCCCTATTCGTCGCGGGAATTTATTGCCGAAATGGGCAAATGGTTGGCGGTGCACAGCAAAAAAAAGGATTCGCTCATTCAAGTTTGCTACGAAAAAGGAGTTCCTATTTTTGTGCCTGCTTTCTCGGATTGCAGTGCAGGCTTTGGTTTGGTGCTGCATCAAAAAGAGCGAATCCAGCAGGGCAAGCCTTATGTTACCATTGATTCGGTAGCAGATTTTAGAGAATTGACCGACATCAAAATCGCCGCAAACGTAACAGGACTGCTGATGATAGGCGGCGGGTCGCCCAAAAATTTTGCGCAGGATACTGTTGTTTGTGCCGAATGTCAAGGCATTGACGTGCCCTTGCACAAATACGCTGTGCAAATCACAGTGGCGGATGTGCGCGATGGAGCCTGCTCAAGTTCTACCCTCAAAGAAGCCTCATCGTGGGGCAAAGTGGATACAATATGGGAACAGATGGTATATGCCGAAGCCACAACTGTATTGCCTTTGCTAGCAAGTTATGCCTATCACAATGCTCAGTGGCAATTGCGCAAGTCTCGCAACTTTAACCAAATTTTTGTAAAAAAATAAAATGGCAAAACATACTTCGCCTGAGTGCTGCATTCAAATTTTGGTCGTTGAATCTACCAAAAATGCTGCCGAAAATCTTGTTGAAAATTTCAACAAAGCCAAAAACAGTATCGAAAAAAACAATGTGATTACCATTGAATTTGTGAAAGCCATTTCGCAAGAATCGGCATTGGATTACATCGAAAATGGCGTGCTGCCGCCTGCCATCAACGGCAAGCAATTCAAAGGCGAATATGGCGATGTGCAAGCGGTGGTGGTCAATTGGGAGGCGTGCAAAAGTATGGCATTCATCAAAAAAATGTTGGATATTCGCCCCAACATTCACTTTTTTATCATCACTACCCAGCAAAATACCTACGATTTGTACAATTCCAATTTGGGCAATGTGCATTTTATTCAAAAAAGTGAATTGGCAAACAACCACCAAACGGAATTGCAGCGCATTGTGAACACCTTTAACGAGCGGCGCCGCACCCCTTTTTGGACAGCCTATCGCGAGTATGTGGAGGAAGCCAACTACACTTGGCACACGCCCGGACACGCAGGCGGGCGCAGTTTCAAAAACTCGCCTTACCTCTATCCGTTCTACGAATTTTTTGGCGACAATGTTTTTTTGGGCGACCTCTCGGTGTCGGTAGAACACTTGGGTTCGTTGCTTGATTCGACGGGCTATGTGGGGATGGCAGAGGTGAAGGCGGCTCGCACTTTTAATGTGCGCAAAACTTTTTTTGCCACCAACGGCTCGTCCAATTCCAATAAAATTATTTTGCAAACGCTTTTGCGTGCGGGCGACAAAGCCATAGTGGATAGAAATTGTCACAAGTCTGTACACTACAGCCTCATTCAAACGCAGGCAATTCCTGTTTATATCAACAGTCAATTTTCGTGCCGCTACGGCATTTTTTCGCCGCCTTCTATCAAGGATATTGAGGCTGCAATCCGCGCCAATCCTGATGTGAAAGTGGTGGTGCTCACAGGTTGCACCTACGATGGCATTCTTATTCCGGTGCGCAAAGTGGTTGAAATGGTCAAAAAATTCAACAAAGAAAAAAAGAAAAATATCAAGGTGTTTATTGACGAAGCGTGGTTTGGTTACTCTTCGTTTCATCCTTATTTTAAAGAATACTCGGCAATTTTGTCGGGTGCCGATTATGTTACACACTCGGCGCACAAGGTGCTGTCGGCGTTTAGTCAAGGTTCGTACATTCACGTGAACGACCCCGATTTTGACGAAGATTATTTTCGCGAGATATTTCATCTCTACACTTCCACTTCGCCGCAATACCAAATCATTGCTTCGTTGGGCGTGTGCTCTATGCAAATGGAGGTGGAGGGTTTCAAATTGATAGGCAAAGCACTTCAACAAGCCACTCGCTTCAAAGAGGAAATTCGCAAGCATCTCAAAAAAATTAAAGTGCTGGATTACAGCGAATTTCAAAAGGAATTTAAGCACCTCAAAACTTATGGCTACGGCAACGACCCGCTCAAGGTGCTGTTGGATGTATCGCAGTTGGAGTGCGACATGCGGGACATTCAGCAATACCTGCAAGAGAAAGGATTTGAGGTAGAAAAAACTACACAAGAGGGCACCATTTTGTTTTTGTTTACCATCGGAAATTCCACTGCCAAAGAGGGCGAATTGTTTTTTGTACTCAGCGAATTGGAGCGCGAGGCAAAACGCTACGACCGAAAGTTGTTGCGCACGCGCGAAAAATTTACTATCCCCGACCTCAACACCGAAAGTTTAAATTATTTTTCGGCAGCCCGCGAGCCTGTTAAGATAGAGAAGGCGGTGGGACGATTGTCGTCGTTTTTGGTAACACCCTACCCACCCGGAATCCCTGTATTGGTGCCGGGTCAGCGCATCACCAAAGAACACGTTACCTACATCGAGCGGCAACTCAAAGATGCCCGCACCATTCACGGCTGCGACGATGGAATGATTTTTGTTGTCAAAGAATAATGCTGCCGCCCGCTTTTATCCAAGCCATGCAAACCTTGCTGGGGCAAGACTACAGCGCGTTTGAGGAGGCACTGCAACAACCTCCTGTTGTTAGCATTAGGTACAATTCGTCGAAAATTGACGATGGGCAGCAGCCCAAAAACCTGCCTGTGCCTTGGTGCAAAGAGGCTTGCTACTTGCCGCAACGCCCTGTGTTTACGCTTGACCCGCTGCTGCACGCAGGCGGCTACTATGTGCAGGAAGCCTCGTCGATGCTCATTGCGCACATTGTGCGGCAACTTTTTACAGACCCTGTAACGGCATTGGATTTGTGCGCTGCACCCGGCGGCAAAACTACCTTATTGGCAAATTCATTACCCCATCACAGCGTGGTGGTAGCCAACGAAGCCATCCGGCATCGTGCACAAATTCTGTGCGAAAACGTTACCAAATGGGGCAATCCCAATGTGATAGTGTGCCAAAATGACCCGCAGGATTTTGTGCAAGTGCCGCCGTTGTTTGATTTGCTGCTTGTGGATGCGCCTTGCTCGGGCGAAGGTTTGTTTCGCAAAGACCCATCGGCGCAACAAGAATGGAGCATTCAAAACGTTGCATTGTGCGCTCAGCGGCAACGCCGCATCCTTGCCAACGCTTGGCATTGCTTGCGTGAGGGTGGGTACCTACTCTACTGCACTTGCACTTTTAACCCCCAAGAAAATGAAGAAAACGTGCAATGGTTAATGCAAAATTTTGATGCGCAAAGTGTTGATGTGCCGTCATTGGAGGAATTTGGTGCGGCATCTTCTGCCTCTTTAAATTTATCCAACACCGTCAATGGCTATCACTGCTTTCCGCACAGAGTGAGGGGCGAGGGATTTTTTGCAGCCGTGCTGCGCAAACAAAGTGGAGCAGAGGAGCACGCTCGTATTGTTACCAAACGTACTACCAACAACAGTTCCAGCGTTGCCGATGAAATAAAAAATTATTTATTGCAGCCTCAAAATTTTGTATGGTACGAAAGCAATGATAGCATTTACGCCATTCCGCGCGAGGCAGAGCAAGTGTTGCAAGTGCTCAAAAAACATCTGCGATTTGTAAAGGCAGCCCGCCCTATCGCAGTTGGCAAAGGCAACAAGTGGCAACCCACCATTGACCTTGCCCTCTGTGCCAACATTTGCAAAGAGGCATTTGTGCAACAGCCGCTATCGTTGCAGGATGCGCGCAATTACTTGAGTATGAAGCCAATAGAAAGCATCGTGCCCTCCGCCAAAGGCATTCAACTAATGACCTACGAGGGCTTGCCACTGGGGTTTATCAACCATTTGGGCACGCGCTACAACAGCCTTTTTCCGCCCGCTTGGCGCATTAGAATGGATGCGAAAGAGTGCAAATAAATCATTATTGTCCGATAAAAATCAATAAAAGATGGGTGGTGGTAAATGTCTTTCAAAACTAAATATTTTTCAATAAATCTGCTGCCGGCATTTCTATTTTTGAAAATGCGAAGAGTTTTTTGCCTAAATCTTTTAGCGAAGCCCCTATGTGGTACAAATCGTTGTCTATCACAATGAAACGGTCGTGGATATTTGGTTTTTCTTCGATAAAAATTCTAGCATATTGGGCGTTGTGCTTGTTTAAATCAGTTTGTATTTTATTCAAATTGGCTGTAAAAATGGTTGCTTTTACGCCATTTTTACGTTTTGTGAGCAATGCCAAAACACTGGCATCAATGTAATTATCTATCACAACAATTTCGTTTTTTGCCATTTCAATCAAATCGGCAACAAATTTGTAGGCATCAAAAATCTGTCCGTTGTAGAATACGCCTTCAACCGGCGGCAAACTTGTGCGTACAAAAAAATCAATTTTATCTTCCACATTTTCCAATCGCCGTTCAACACGCTCAAATCGTTGATTGACAGCATAGCCTTTTAGCACGTAATCTCTTAATGTTTTTGTTGCCCATATACGAAATTCTGTGCCTCGTTGCGATTTCACACGGTAGCCAACCGAAATAATTACGTCTAAACTGTAAAAAGCGACAGGGCGGTCAGCATTTGCAATTTGCAAAAAATGCAAATTGCTTTTTTCCTCTAATTCGCCTTCTGAAAATACGTTTTTGATATGTCGCGAAATAACGGATACATGTCTCTCAAACAACGTTACCATTTGTGTTTGCGACAGCCACACCGTCTCATTCTCTACCAACACTTCCAACTGAACAGTATTATCAGGTTGATACAGAAGGATTTCGTTTTTTTTATTTACTGCAAGTTCTGTTGTCATTGATTTGTATTTATCAACCGCAAAGATAGCAATTTTGTAAAATAGTCAAAATTTATCTATTGATTTTTATCAAACAATAGGATAAGCAAGGGTAGTAATCAATTTAACAAAAAATGATTTTTCGGATATTTTGCCTATCGCCCGAATGGGCGAAATTTGCATAACCGCAGGCAAGCGCAGCGCAGCCTGCGGAAAACCACACTCTCCAACAAAAGCCGACCGTCATTTCGAGCGTAGCGAGAAACCTCAACGAATGCAGGAGAAAAAACATTTGGCAAGCCCCGTTATTGCGCGCGGACAGCCACTGTTTTTCAAGGCATTGTTTTTGTGCCGCGCGCTATGCGCGGTGGTTGCATTTTCCGTAGGCTGCACTGCGCTTGCCTACGGTTATGAAAATTCAACCCTTCGGGTTGCGCATTTAATTCTCAATTCTCCATTCTCAACTCTCAATTACTATTTACATAAAATCACATAAATCAAAAAAATCACACAAAAATCACAGTTCAGACAAAAAGCCAAAACTGCCTAAAACCCAAGCCAGTAAAGCAATAGACAAAACCCCTAATTGTTAAATTACGTTAAAAGTAAAATCTTTTTACTAAAATGTATTGCGAGTTTAATAAATTGTATTACCTTTGCAAAAATTCTACTTCATACTTGTGTTATGTAAGGCAAATTTTTGCAAAGGTTTTTAAAAACTGTCTAATTTAAACGAACGTTTAAATTAGACAATTTTTAAAATCACATAATATTTTTTATTCCGTTGAAAACCAGAGACTTATGGTCTTTGGTTTTTTCTTTTTTTCCTCCAAATTCTGTCTAATTTAAACGTTCGTTTAAATTAGACAAAAACAAGATTTTTTTTTTATTTGATAACTAAAAAAATTACAAAATGAAAACGAAAAAACTTTTTATTTCTTGCGCGGCTGCTGTAATGGTGGCGGTTGCTGCTGTGCCTGCTGTGGCGGCAACTCCTCCGTCCATCTCAGCAATCATACCCAACGTGGGTGCTATTGCAGGCGGCAACACTGTAACCATTACAGGGCACAACTTTGTGCCGCAGGTGGATTATACGGATGCTCTTTCCGGTGCTCAATATGCACCATTAGAATATCTGACCTTCACCGGCACGCAGTACATCAATTCCGGAGTAAAAAATAACGGGGTCATTGATGCGGAAGTAGATTTCAATTTTGCAAGCAGTTCGGGAAGCGGGGCTTTATTTGGCGCAGTCCAAACATATCCCTATTTTTTTGCCGATGCGTTTGTGTATAGACAGACCACGTATGGTTTTCTCTATAATCTAACAACAGCCCCATTGTTATGGCAAAGCAGCATGGATACTATCGTCGCTTATGATACCAATAGACATACCTTTTCAAAGAAAGGCAATACGGCTCAATTAGATGCGGCAAGCATCACTTCTAATGTGGGGACTATGGCTTTGGTTGGAACTTATGATTTTTATGTGGGAGCCAATAATTTCCAAGATGGTATTATTTATAATTATTATCTAAAAGGAAATATCTATAGTTTAAAGTTCTGGTGCAACAGTGCTTTAGTTCGTGATTTTGTGCCTGTTTTCAATATAGCCACAGGCGAAAAAGGACTATTTGACATCGTCAATAATAAATTTTACGGCAGCAGTGCAGGAGCGTTTGATAATGCTTATGCTGTAACTTTTGACGGCATTGCTGCCGGCAATGTAGTGGTGGTGAGCAACAACACCATCAACGACACCATCACTTGCACCGTGCCCGCGCACGCAGTAGGCACAGTAGATGTGGCGGTAAGCCTTGACAGCGAGCGCGACACGCTCAAACAAAGTTACACCTACCTGCCCGATACCATCACGGCAAGTCCGCGTGATACCTTCAAAGTTTACGGCACCACTGCCGACCCTGCGATACCTTATACCTTAACCGACAACGGCGGTCATGATATGACAGGCGCAACCGTTGGCAGTTTTGACCGCGCAGCAGGCGAAGATGTTGGCGAATACCGCCTCACTTTTAATCCCGCCGATTGGACATTTGCCGACCACGTGTTTAAGTTTG
>BNTQ01000048.1 GCA_025996715.1 Bacteroidia bacterium
ATGGTTTGCAGTTGCTCTTTGTAGGTGAGGTCGGCAATTTCCGAAAGTTCCAACAGCGAGCGGCTGTTGCTGGTGAGTCCTATCATAAGAATAGGGTCGGAGTCGGCATTGGCTTTTGAGATGGTGGGAGGGTCGCAGTCTTTGGGCAATCGATTTTGGGCAGCCATCACTTTTTCGCGCACATCGTTGGCTGCCGATTCCATATCGCGGCTCAGTTCAAACTCAACGGTGATGCGGCTTTGCCCTGTGCTGCTGGTGCTGGTGAGCGAGCGAATGCCCTCAATGCCATTGATGTTTTGTTCCAACGGCTCGGTAATTTGCTGCTCAATAATATCTGCGTTGGCACCAATATAACTTGTGTTGACACTAATAATGGGCGGGTCAACGCTGGGATATTCGCGAATGCCCAAAAAAACAAAGCCAATGAGTCCAAACAACAACACAATAAGCATCATCACAGTGGACAACACAGGACGGTGGATACAAGTAGAAGATAGGCTCATAGCGTAAACTCAAAAGAAGATAAAATACAATCAGGCATATTTTACAATAATAGTTTTGATAATTTTGCCCACGCAGTCGGCTCTATCGGTAGCACGTTCTATTTCTTGCAAAATTTCCTTGTGCTTAATGAGGTTAATGGCATCTTTTTCGCGGTCAAAAATATCAATGATAGCATTTTCATACACATCGTCCGCTTGGTTTTCAATATCGTGCAACTGTTGACAAACGTTTTTGACGGTTTTCACATTTTTTTTCATCGTGTCCAACAAACCGATGGCTTGCTGCACCAACAAACAAGCACTATGCAGCAGATTTGCCAACTCTACCACCTGCTTGGGCAGCCCGTTGGGTTGATACATTTCGACACGCTTGGCAACACTATTGATGCTGTCCAAAACATTGTCCAATTCTTCGCCCAACGAGTTAATATCTTCGCGGTCAAATGGGGTAATGAACGTACTGTGCAATTCGTCAAAAAGGTGCGACAAAATGCGGTCGCCTTTGGTTTCGATGGCTTTTATTTGCAAATAAATGCCTCTGTAATCCTCCTTGCGAGTAGTTTTAGAAAGTTGTATGAGCAAGCCTGCGCCCTCCAATAAATTGGCAGACATACTACTCAAAATAGGATAAAACTTCCTCTCGTGAGGCACAAAACGATTGAAAAATGTGTTGAACTTCATAATAATGGATGATAATGAACAATGAATAATGCGTTTTTTGAAACTTGAAACTTGAAACTCAATCACGGATTGGCTTTTTTGGCTACACGAATGCTCAACAAGTACAACAAATACATTGGAACACTCAATAGCATCAATGTAAATGGGTCGGCGGTGGGCGTTACAATGGCTGCCACAACCAAAATTCCAATAATGGCGTGGCGATGAAACCGCTGCAAAGTTGCTCCGCTAATGATGCCGATTTTTGCCAAAAAATAAGCCACAATAGGCATTTGAAACACCAATCCTACCGCCAAAATGATGGCATAAAAAGTGCTCATATACGATTGCAAGTCAATACGATTGACCACTTCGCTGCCAAATGTGTAGGTGCCCAAAAAATGGAACGCCACCGGAAATATAACAAAGTACGCCAACAAAACACCGCAGGCAAACAAAAATACGCCGCAAATCAAAAACAGCAGAGCATTTCGCTTCTCTTTTGCATACAGTGCAGGTGCCACAAACCGCCACAGTTGCCACAAAATAAACGGAAAAACCAGTAGCAATCCCGCATAAAAAGAAGTAGTAATGTGCGTAAAAAACGGCGACATCAAGCGCGTGTTGAGCAACTCAACCGTAAAAGCATCGGGGCACAACGCCATCCAGTGCACTTTTGCTGCCAACCAACACAGTGCCCTATAAGTTGCAAAATCGGAGTTATGCGGGGCAAAAACAATAGAAGTGAGCAGGTCTTTTTGCAAAAACACCAGCCCCATTGCCAGCGCCCACGCTATGAGCGAGCGCAAAATGACCCAACGTAAATCTTCTAAGTGTTCCCAAAAGGTCTTTGCCTGAGATGTGGAACTGTGCATAGAAATACTTTTTTTGTTAGGCTTTGCTGACATCATTGTCCAACTTCACGTCGTCTTCGATGCCCTTGACGCCATCCTTAAAATTGCGCACTCCTTTGCCTATACCGCGCATCAATTCGGGGATTTTTTTGCCCCCAAACAATAACAAAATAGCCAGCGCAATAAGGATTATTTCGCCTGTGCCAAGAGTTCCAAACAAACAAAGTCTCATAGTAGGTGTTGATAAAAATTAAAAATAAAAAAACATAACTTGTGGAGTCGGCGGGAGTCGAACCCGCGTCCATACAAACCAATCAATTGCTTTCTACATGCTTAGCGTTGCTTTAATTGTCGGGGCATTGGCAGTGGCAACGCGCACAACCCATGTCCGTAGCCTTTAAATTTTCGCTGCTCTCAAAGGCGTCGGAGGCAACTATCCCAAATTACGATACCCCATGATGCTCATTTTTATGGGCAGAAAAATGAGCGGGATACTCGTCGGCTACCACTCTACGGCAGCGGATTAAGCAAGAATCACATAGTAATTCTACGCAGCGAGTGCATATTGATATTCGCCAATTATGGCTTGCACGTCATTGATTTAAGAGCCTGCCGTACAAGGCTCTGCATGCTGACAACCCATCGTATTTGTTGTCAAATCCAAACGACCCCAATTTTTACATAAAAGTTTCAAGTTTAAGGTTTCAAGTTTCAAAAGACATATTGTTCATTGTCCATTATTCATTATCATTGCCATCTTTCCCACTTCACATTCTCGTCTTTCCATTTATTTTTTGGTAGCGTTTCGCCATCGGGATAACCAATGGGGATAACGCATAGCGGAATTACTGTGCTGGGAAAATGCAATGCCGTAACTACCGCATTTATCCGTTCCTCGTAGGGATAGGCGGCTGTCCACACTGCGCCCAAACCCATTGCCTCGGCTGCCAACAAGATATTTTCGGTAGCAGCGGAGCAGTCCTGCACCCACAAACTACCGGTGGGGTTGTCAATTTTGCCCATATCGCCGCACACCACAATGGCAGCCGACACTTGCGATAGCATTTTGGCATAAGGCAACTCAGCAGCCAAAGTGTCCAATATTGCCCGTTGGGTAACAATCACAAATGCCCAAGGCTGTTCGTTTTTTCCGCTGGGTGCCGCCATTCCTGCCTTTACCAAAGTGAGTAGGTCGTCCTTGCTCACAGGGCGGTCAATAAATTTGCGCACGCTTTTGCGCTGATGAATTACCGATAATACTGCTTTTGTGTCCATATCTGTTGTTGGTTTATTGATTTGCGTTGCCAGCACAAACACCGTAACCACGAGCAATACGCTGACAAGTTGATAGATATTGATTTTCTTTTTCATAAAAAAAATGGAATAATAATAAAACAAACTGCGAAGATAATACTTTTTTTGGTTGTTCAAAAACTATTTTCAATTTCTTTGTAAAATCCATAAAAAGAGATATGGCATTTAAAAAAAAATCATCAAAAACACATTTTTGTATTTTTATTTGTCAATAATGTGTATCTTTGTCGGCGTTATTTTTTATTTAAGTCATAATATGCTGATTATCAACTCGTTATGGCAATTTGTAAATTAACAATTCACTATTATTTATAAACCCGCCCTTGACAAAAGCCGAAACAAGGGTACAAAATTCATTCTAAATGTTATATCATCCAGTAAAAAAGACAATTGATTTGGGCGATGGACGCACCATTGAAATTGAAACAGGCAAGTTGGCAAAACAGGCTGACGGCTCTGTAGTAGTAAAAATGGGCGACACGATGCTGTTGGCAGCCGTTACTTGCGCCCCCGAAGCCAAAGAGGACGTGGACTTTATGCCACTCTCGGTAGAGTACAAAGAAAAGTATGCAGCAGCGGGTCGGTACCCGGGCGGCTTTTTGAAGCGCGAAGGTCGTACCAACGACCACGAAATTTTGATTTCGCGCCTCATCGACCGCGCGTTGCGCCCCTTGTTCCCCGACAATTTTCACGCGGAGGTGTTTGTTACCGTCAATCTCATTTCGGCGGGCAAAGACATTATGCCCGATGCCTTGGCCGGATTGGCTGCATCGGCTGCGTTGGCGGTGTCGGATATTCCCTTTAATGGGCCTATATCGGAGGTGCGCGTGGCTCGCATTGATGGCAAACTCTACATCAATCCTACTTTTGAGGAATTAGAAAAAGCCGACATTGATATTATGGTGGGTGCCACTGCCGACAATATCTTGATGGTGGAAGGCGAAATGAAAGAGGTGGCCGAAGTCGAAATGTTGGAGGCTATCAAGTTTGCACACACCGAAATCAAAAAACATTGCGCTGTGCAAAAAGAGTTGGAAGCCGCTGTGGGCAAGCAAACCAAACGCACCTATTGCCACGAAAACAATGACGAAGATTTGCGCAAACAAGTGATGGAGGCTACTTATGCCAAAACCTACGAAGTGGCAAAACAAATGAAGGGCAAACACGAGCGTTCGGATTTATTTGCAGAGGTGGAAGAAACATTTTTGTCCACCCTGCCCGACGACGAAACCAAGCCCATCAAGGAAAAGCAGGTAAAGCGTTATTATCACGATGTGGTCAAAAAAGCGATGCGCGATATGATTCTCAACGATGGCGTGCGTTTGGACGGTCGCAAAACGGATGAGATTCGCGAAATTAACTGCGAGGTGGATTATTTGCCCGCCACACACGGCTCGGCGTTGTTCACCAGAGGCGAAACGCAATCGCTCACTACCGTTACGCTGGGCACCAAAATGGACCAAAAGCAAGTGGATAACGTGTTGGAACAAGGCGAGGAGCAATTTGTGTTGCACTACAATTTTCCTCCCTATTCAACGGGCGAAGCCAAACCTCAGCGCGGCACCAGCCGCCGCGAAATTGGACACGGACACCTCGCGTGGCGTGCGCTCAAACCAATGGTGCCGGTGGGTATAGAAAATCCTTATGCCGTGCGAGTAGTATCCGAAATTTTGGAATCCAACGGCTCGTCGTCCATGGCAACCGTGTGCGCAGGCACGCTGGCGTTGATGGATGCGGGCATTCAACTCAAAAAACCGGTGTCGGGTATTGCCATGGGATTGATTACCGAAGCGGGCAACAAAAAATTTGCCGTGCTCTCTGACATCCTCGGCGACGAAGACCACTTGGGCGATATGGACTTTAAGGTAACCGGCACCCAAGACGGCATCACCGCTACGCAAATGGACATCAAGGTGGACGGCTTGCCCTACGAAGTATTGGCAAAAGCCTTGGAGCAAGCCCGACAGGGACGTTTGCACATTTTGGGCAAACTCACCGAAGTGATGCCCGCACCGCGTCCCGAACTGAAACCTCACGTGCCGCGTTTGGAGCAATTGGTAATAGATGTAGAGGATATAGGCGCTATCATTGGTCCCGGCGGAAAAATTATACAAGAAATTCAAAAGACCACAGGCACTACCATCACTGTTACCGAAGATGCACAGCACGGCTATGTGGATGTGTTTGCGGTGGACAAAGCGGCGATAGATGCCGCCATGGCACGTCTGCAAGCCATTGTAGAAAAACCCGAAGTGGGCAAAACCTACAAAGGCACAGTGAAATCCATTATGGACTTTGGTGCATTTGTTGAAATTTTGCCCGGCAAAGAAGGTTTGTTGCACGTCTCAGAAATAGACTACAAGCGCGTTACCAACGTTGAGGATTACTTCAAAACAGACGATGAAATAGAAGTGAAGTTGGTAGAATTTGAACGCGGCGGCAAGTTGCGCCTCTCTATGAAAGCCTTGCAACCCGCCCCCGAAGGTTGGGTAGAACCTGAGCGCCGTCCGCGTCCCGAGCGTTCCGACCGCGACCGCAGAGGCGGCGACCGCCGCGATAGCCGCGGAGGCGGCAGAGACGACCGCAGGCGAAGATAAATTTGAAGAGAATACTATTGCCGGAATTTGTATCAACCAGCGACCAATGAGCCACTGCTGCCCATTGTTCGCTGGTATTGTTCCCCCTTCGCACCACGAGAGTATTTTCCTTGTGCCCAAGAAAACAAATTTATACTCAATGAAATGGTCGTAGAATCAAGTGCAAAAATCTCAATTTCAATTCGCCATAGAACCCAAAAGAGTCGCGCAAATTTGAAAAGATAACAAGATATTTAGCGTTTACCAAACAACGCAAGACCGCCCTCCGCAGTTTCTTTATAGAGGCTGGGCAAATCTTTACCGGTGCTTTTCATGGTTTTTACCACTTGGTCAAAACTGATAAAGTGATGTCCATCGGAGAGCATGGCGCATAGGTTGGCATCCATGGCACGCAGGGCTGCAAATGAATTGCGTTCGATACATGGTATTTGTACCAAACCGCACACGGGGTCGCAGGTCAAACCGAGGTGGTGCTCCAAACCCATTTCGGCGGCATACTCAATTTGCCGCAATGTCCCTCCAAATAGTTGATTCACAGCCGCCGAAGTCATGGCACAGGCAGTGCCAATTTCCCCCTGACAGCCCACCTCTGCACCGGAAATGGAGGCATTGTACTTGACAAAATTGCCAAACAGCCCTGCTGTAGCAATAGCCTGCAAAATCATTCGGTCGGAGAGAGCGTGGTTTTGCTTCAAGTGGTAGAGAGTAGCGGGCAGCACCCCCGCCGAGCCGCAGGTGGGGGCGGTAACCACTACCTTGCCCGCAGCGTTTTGCTCCGATACGGCCATGGCATAAGCCATTATCAGGCAACGGTTTTGCAGATTTTCTTTGTAGCCTTTGGCTTTTGCATAGTACGAAGCAGCCTTGCGCCGCAGGTTGAGCGCACCCGGCAGCACGCCTTCCGTTTCCAATCCCTCTTGCACTGCATTTTGCATGGTCTTCCACACCTCGTTGAGGTAATCCCAAATATCGCTATCCTCGTGGTTTTGCACATACTCCCAGTAGGTCATCCCCTGTTTTTCTAAGCCGGCGAGGGTGGCACTACAAGTGCGATGCGAGTAGCGGCTTTGTTCATCTTTGCGCGAGGTTTCATCCACAATTTTACCTCCCCCCACGCTGTAGGCTGTCCACTCGCTCGTTGTAATGCCCTTGAGGTCGAGGGCTTCAAACTTCATACCGTTGGTGTGCAACGACAGAATAACCTTGGGCAGCCAAACAAATTCAACTTGCAACGGTTCAAATATCTCCGCAATAGTTTTATCGGTAAGGTGCCCTTGCCCTGTGGCTGCCAGACTGCCATAGAGCGTTACGCGGTAGGAGGCTGCTGCCGGCGTTTGCGCACGAAATCGCTCTGCTGCCCGCCGCGGTCCCATAGTGTGGCTGCTCGATGGCCCGTGACCGATGTTAAAAATGGCTTTGATGCTATCCATAGTAGGTAGAATTGGTTAACCTTTCACGTCTCTACAAACGGAAGAAACGGCAGGGCTTGGTTAATTGTCAATGGTGTAACTGATTATTTTGCGAGGGAAATTATGCTATCTTTTTGAACAGCACGGCGGCGTTGTGTCCGCCAAAACCAAAGGTGTTGCTCAGGGCATAGTTGATGTTGCGATTTTGGGCGGTGTTGAGCGTGAGGTTGAGACGCGCATCAATTTCGGGGTCTATCACTTTGTGGTTGATAGTGGGCGGTATAATGCCGCGCTGGAAGGCGCAAACACACGCTAATGCTTCCACAGCGCCTGTTCCGCCCAGCAAATGTCCGTGCATCGACTTGGTGGAACTGATGTTCATTTTGTAGGCTTGCTCGCCAAAAACTCTTTGCACTGCTTTGAGTTCTGCAATGTCGCCCAGCGGGGTGGAGGTGCCGTGCACGTTGATATAATCCACTACTTCGGGACCTACTTCGGCATCCTGCAACACTTTTTGCATCACCAATGAGGCACCCAATCCTTCGGGATGAGGAGCAGTGATGTGGTAGGCATCGGCGGTCATTGCGCCGCCCACAAACTCCACATACATTTTGGCACCGCGTGCTTTGGCGTGTTCGTATTCTTCCAACACCAATGCCCCGGCTCCTTCGCCCAACACAAAGCCATCGCGGGTTTTGTCAAACGGACGAGAGGCGGTTTGGTATTCGTCGTTGCGGGTGGAGAGGGCTTGCGAGGAGTTGAAACCGCCCATAGCGGCTTCGTTCACAGCGGCTTCGGAGCCTCCTGTTATAATGGCATTGGCTTTGCCCAAACGTATCAGGTTGTAGGCATCAATCAATGCGTGATTGGATGAGGCGCAAGCCGATACTACGCAATAATTGGGACCACGCAAGCCAAACTTAATGGCAATGTAGCCCGCAGCAATGTCCGAAATCATTTTGGGAACAAAAAACGGGCTAAACCGAGGTACTCTATTCCCATCGGCAAAGCCCGTTATTTCCTCAAACAGAGTACAGATTCCACCTATGCCCGATGCCATAATTACGCCAATTTCATTAGCATCCTCTTTGTCAAAATCAAATCCTGCATCACGGATAGCCTCGTCAGCCGCTATAATAGCAAACTGCGTGTATAAATCCATTTTGCGGGATTCTTTTTTGTCAATAAGATGCGCATAATTATTGACATCGTAACCTTTGACTTCACAGGCAAATTTCGTTTTGAACAACGTAGTATCATAACGAGTAATGAGATTGGCACCACTCTTGCCTGCGCAGAGATTGTCAAAATACTCCGCAACATTGTTGCCAAGTGGATTAATGGTGCCTAACCCTGTAACCACAACACGCTTCAACTCCGTCATAATCAAACGCGATTAAGGTAAAATCAATTCTTGTTGGACAGCAATAAAATTACTTTTGCTGCTTTTCGGTAATGTACTTAATAGCATCACCCACGGTGCTCACTTTTCCCGCATCTTCGTCGGGAATAGATACACCAAACGCTCTTTCAAACTCCATTACCAACTCTACAGTGTCCAACGAATCGGCGCCCAAATCATTGGTAAAACTGGCGCTGTCCACCACCTCGGCGGCATCTACACCTAATTTGTCAACAACGATTTCCTTTACTTTTGCTGCAATGTCTGCCATAATTAAGTAATTTAGGTTAAAAAATTTGAGGATGTGCTATCCTTTTACGGACGAGCAAACAACCCTTTTTAATAAAGTGGGTGCAAAAGTAGTACAATTATTTTAATTCTACTACTTTTTAACATCATTTTTTCTCTTTTAATTTGTAAACTATTGAAAATCAGAGAATTAAAAAATAATAATTTATAGGATAGCACTAAATTTTTCGACCAAAAAAGCGGGATGGTACGACATTTTTGATTTGCGCAGATTTTCAACGCCCATATCCTCCTCGCGGTTGATGTAGGCGTAGCCGCTGCAAACGTGGTTCACCAACTCGTAGTTCATAGCCGTATAAACGCCGTCGTGCCGCTTCAAAGCCTTTTCGGCGTGCACCACAAAGGTGTCGCTATTGAGCCGCTCGCCATACGAAAAGGCTTGCACTTGTCCATTCACGCGCAACAATCCGCCTATGAAACCTAATTCAAAAAAGTGAGTGAGACCGCAGGTTACAGCACTCACTTCTTGGTTTTTTGTTTCGATATTGGCAGCATCATTTTCGTTGTGCCAAGTTTGGAGCATTTGCAGACACTCTGCGATGTTGTCGGTGGTTATTGGCTCGTAGCGGTAATCATTGGTTTGAAAACGATGCAAGTGATTGCGTTTGGGCTGCAATTTTTTTCCTGCAAGGCTCGCCAATTTATTGTATTCATAAACATAATCATACACGTCGCGGTCGGTAGTAATTTGGGCACGGTCGCCGTATAGTTGCACAATTTTTTCCATCGATGCCTTGTCCATTGTGCTGTAAACAAAGGCTTCGCCTTGTGCCGCCGCGTGCTCGCGCAAAAGTTCGGTTACCTCGTAAATATCGCCGCGCCCTGCCGGAAAGCAATAACCATACCTGCTGTGCGAAATGTAAAAATCTTTGTAGCGTGCAATTTTTGCTTCGTAAACTTGTTGCCAAACGTAATTATTGCCAAAAGAATACTCGCATCCTCTAAAATTAGAATAGGCAAAAAGTTCTTCTATCCATTTTTTATCGCTCAATTCTATGTTTCGTAGTTCAATCATAAGTCAATAGAATTTTATTTTGGGCATCGTAGTTACGCAAAATGTGAGGATAACGCAAAGCCCATTCGTGTAAGGGTGCTGCCACTTGTTCCACCGCAAACTGCTGCACCTGCGGTTTGTCTTTGATGCGATTCACCGGCGGGCAACTGTGCTCGAGGCAAAACACCATTTTTTTGTTTTTGAGTGCTATGCTAAATGGCCACGCAGCGCATTCCACAGGCTTGTCGGCACCCAACCCGCAGCCTTTGCTGGGATGGCAAAGCGGGCAATGCAACAAGCCGTCTGCTTGTGGTTGCAGCACAATGTCCCACAAATCCTCTTCGCATTGGCAGGGTACAAACGCCGCCGCCCCGCCCCAATCCTTGCACACACGCTCTTTGAGCAAGGTTGGAAATTTGGGCACATAGCGCATCTCGTCCGCTGTGAACACACAGCAATACTTGCATTGGGCGCAGTCGTTGTATGATAAGATATTTTTTAGCATCAAAAAAGACGGGCTTATTGTACCAAAAACATTGCAACCTCAACGATTGCAATGTTTTTGGAAGTTGTGCGGAGAGGGAGGGATTCGAACCCCCGGAACCTTTCAGTTCAGCAGTTTTCAAGACTGTCGCAATCGACCACTCTGCCACCTCTCCATTTTTTACGGCTGCAAAGATACACATTTTTTTCTTTTCTGCAAATTTTTTAAATTGGCAAAAAAAGTGTACCTTTGTACAAATTTATTTGTCCAATGTAATTTTTAATTTAATCTAAATATCTTTTTATCATGAACAAAAGTAAAGTAACTGTAATTGGCGCCGGAAACGTAGGCGCCACCTGTGCCCAAATTTGCGCCGAGCGCGAGTTGGCAAACGAAGTGGTATTGCTCGACATCAAAGAGGGCGTTGCCGAAGGCAAGTCGCTCGATTTGTGGCAAACTGCCCCTGTAAATTACTACGATAGCCGTGTGGTGGGCGTTACCAACGACTACTCACGCACCGCCAACTCCGATGTGGTGGTCATTACCTCAGGCTTGCCCCGCAAGCCGGGTATGAGCCGCGATGACTTGATTTCGGTCAATGCCGGCATTGTAAAATCCGTTACCGAAAGCGTGATTAAGCACTCGCCCAACGCAATTATTATTGTAGTGAGCAACCCCTTGGACGTGATGACCTACTGCGCCTACCTCACAGCCAAAGTGGATGCCAGCCGCGTAATAGGAATGGCGGGAGTGTTGGATACGGCTCGCTTTCGCGCATTTTTGGCAGAGGCTTTGGACTGCAACCCCAAAGATATTCAGGCTCTGCTGTTGGGCGGGCACGGCGACACTATGGTGCCCCTGCCCCGCTACACCACAGTGTCGGGCATTCCCGTAACGCAACTCATTGATAGCGAAAAATTGAACGCCATCATCGAGCGCACCAAAAACGGCGGCGGCGAGTTGGTAAAATTGATGGGCACTTCGGCCTGGTATGCTCCGGGCTCATCGGCAGCGCAAATGGTGGAGAGCATTGTAAAAAACCAAAAGCGCATTTTCCCTTGCTGCGTGCGCCTCAACGGCGAATATGGCGTAAAAAATGCTTTTGTGGGCGTCCCCGTAAAACTCGGCAACAAAGGCGTAGAGCAGATTATAGAGATTGACCTCAACGCAACCGAGCGCAACGATTTCAACAATTCTGTGAAAGCCGTTACCGACGTAATGGGCGTTTTGGACGGAATGAAGTTGTTTTAATAATCATCAAAAATCGCGTACAATGTGTTGATAATCGTGTGTTATCAGCACATTTTGCGTTGATGTGTAAAAATGGGGCATAGGCAGCAAATTGTTGCGACAGTGTCGCAAACATTGACCGACAAGCAATGGCTTATTGACAAACTCAATAAAATCTATTGCCATAGCACAGCAAAATGTGAAATTTGGGGAGAAAAAAGAGTTGGGTGGGGAAGCGTTGAATATTGCAAACAAAAATATAAAATAAATTATGAACAACAAAGTATATTATGGCGAATATTCGCTAAAACATTGGGTTGATTTAATTTTGAAAAAAAACATTCAACTTCCACCATATCAGCGTTATTTTGTGTGGAATGAAAACAAAGTAAGGAACTTAATTGATACCTTTAAGAAAAAACAATTTGTTCCGCCTGTTACTATTGGTGCTTTTAAAATCAATGATGTCAATCAAAATTTAGTAATTGACGGGCAACAACGATTAACCTCTATCTTATTGGCATATCTTGGATTATTTCCCGATGAAACAACTTATAAAAAAGCAATAGAACAATTTGCAAACGAAAATGATGATGACAATGAAATAGAACAACTTGACAGCATTCTTGAATGGAAATTTGATAAACTGACAGAAAAAGGCAATAATAAAAAGGACATACTTTCTAAAATACATAACGAATATAAAGTAATTAATATGGAAATTACAGATGATTTTCTCGAAAAAATGTATTTGGGTTTTTCATATATTGTGCCACAAATGCAAGATGAAGGACAACAGCAAAAATTTTATTCCTCTGTATTTAGAAATATAAACAATCAAGGCGAGCCGTTAAGCTCACAGGAAAGTCGAGAATCTTTGTATTTTCTTGGTAATAATTTGGCTCAATTCTTTAATCCTGATTTTTGTAAGAATTTTACAATAAATAATCGCAGTAGTGAAACAAAATTAGATTTTATTAGATATTTGTCGTTATTGTCCCAATATCATAAAGATATGAAAATATATAATGTTGCAAAATATTATAGCGGGAAAGGAAAAATGGAGGCATATTATGAAGAATATATTTATTCAATAGTAGGGGAAGATAAATCTGAAATGTTTGCAAATTTTTCTACTGTTTTTCCTGACAGAAAATATGATGCCAAATTTAATCTCTTGCAAAATGCTATAAATTCATTAAAATTTCCAAAACCATTCCCTTCTATTATTGATTGTGATATGTATCTTTTTGGTTTGGTATATGAAATTATTTTTGAGAAAAAAGCAATAGACAATACAAAAGAAGATAACATTAAAAAAGAATTGGAAGACAAAATAGCAAAGTCGAAAAAAGATTATTCTCACACAAAAACGCCAAGTGCTTTGAAACATTTAAGGTTGCGTATTGAAGAATCAATAGAAATATATAGAAAATATTGCAAATGAACAATCATACCAATTTTATCAAATCGTCAATTACCGACATTCTAAAAGATGTAGTATCTGCAAGTGCAGGAATAGGCAATGGTATTGAAACATATCCATTGTGCGATTATATTATGCAATCTGCTTTCTTGAAAATGACTGGATTTCAAGAGCAAAAAATGAAATGTATATGTTGGGAAATGGCAACTAATGATTATGAATATAGATACAAAAGGTTTTCTCAAAAACCATTAGGCGAATGTTCTTGCTATGACGAGAAGAAAGCAATTTATAAAGATTTAGTTGAGCATATAGAAAAACATATTCCTAATTTTAATGTTTCAGTCCACATTGACAAACAAAGCATACTGGCGAATACAATTTTAGAGATTACAACAACATTTTCAAATACAAACTTATCAATTTGGGCGCAGAATGATTTTAATGAATTTACAAATAACTGCGACATAATCAAAGAAGAACAATTTATTACAAGAATAAATAATCAATCAAATGAAACGAAATTATTTGAAAATGAGTTGAAAGATAAATATGATTTGTTATATAACCATAGAAATAGAAGTGCACACAATACACAATCATATCAACAAAACTTGCCAACATTAAAAACACTGGCAGACGAAAATTACAAATATGAAAACTATTTTTTGCGATTTGCGATTTTGATATTGATAGATAAGATTTTTATTGAGTTATATAGAAAATACTTGGATGTACTTGAAGATGGATTATGAATTGTAAAAATTAAAATATGCCCTCACAACAAAACATAGAACAAAATAATCTCCCCGAAAAGCCCAATCAGTTTATCATTTTCAAAACCGGAGATGATAAAATTTCGGTAGATGTGCGGTTTGAAAGCGAAACGGCGTGTGAAGGAAAAACGCAGACAAAAGAGGTAGGATGAAAAAAATAAAAAGAATAACACAATGGATAAAGAATTAAAATCTTTTGAAGATATACGTCAAATTACAGATACCGGTAAAGAATATTGGTTAGCACGCGATTTGCAAAAACCGCTTGGTTATGACAAATGGGAAAACTTCTCAAAAGTCATAGACCGTGCAATGCTTGCCTGCGACACTTCGGGATTTGATGTTTCGGAACATTTTCCTGCCGTCAGGAAAACGATAGAAATGCCTGTTGGGGAACAGTTCGGTTCACGGGGTTTTCCCGATGTCAGGAAAACCCCGAATACAGGGTTAGGTTTTCCCGATGTCAGGAAAACCAAAAATATCGTTGATTACCAACTTTCTCGCTATGCCTGCTACTTGATTGTTCAAAATGGCGACCCTCGAAAAGAGCAAATCGCTCTGGGGCAAACCTATTTTGCCATTCAAACATACCGACAGGAACTAAACGATAAATACAATCAACTTGCCGAAGACAAGAAACGCCTGCTATTGAGAGGCGATATTAAACAGATGAATCAACTTCTTGCAGAAGCCGCAAAAGGTGCAGGCATTATTTCCAACGAAGAGTACGCCGTATTTCAAAATCGTGGTTATCAGGGCTTATACGGCGGACTTTCTGTTGCCGATATTCATTACAAAAAGCAACTTGACGAAAAAGATAAAATATTGGACTTTATGGGAAGTGAAGAAATGATTGCAAACTTGTTTCGTATATCTCAAACACAAAGCAAAATTACAAGGGAAAATATTAACAATAAAGAACTTGCAAGTTATACCCATTTCACCGTTGGGAAAGAAGTAAGAGAGGCAATAATGCGGCTTGGCGGAGTTATGCCCGAAGATTTACCAACACCCGAAAAAGGAATTATAGCACTCGAAAAAGAGGCAATAAAAAAATTGAAAGAGAAAAATAAGGAAATAATGACAGATGAATAATAATTAAATTTTATGCCCTCACCAAAAAACATAGAACAAAATAAACTGCCCGAAAAGCCCAATCAGTTTATCATTTTCAAAACCGAAGATGCTCAAATTTCGGTAGATGTGCGTTTTGAAAGCGAAACGGCGTGGCTCACTAAACCACGCAAGGGAGTGAAAAAAACAGGTTTTCCTGACGTCGGGAAAACCAAAAAAAATTCCCGTAGGGAAACGAAGTTCGGCGTTAGCCAATATCGTTCGGTAGAAAGGTCACAACACGTTACCGCCCTGCATTCCGTAGGAATGCAAAGTTCGGTAGAAACGGCGAAATATCCACCTTTGACAACATTCCGTAGGAATGTAACCAATGAAATATCAAAATAAAATATATGGCAAACTTCGGATATGTTTACATAATGACTAATAAGAACAAGACAACGTTATATGTTGGCGTTACGAATGACTTGTGCCGTAGAATTTACGAACATAAAAATCATTTGATAAAAAATTCATTTACAGATAAATACAATCTTGAATTTTGCATTTATTACGAAGAAATACCGTATTTCGATTTGGCAATAAAGAGAGAAAAAGAGTTGAAAGGTTGGAATCGGGCAAAAAAAGAGGCGTTGATAAACAAGAAAAATCCTGATTGGAAAGTGTTGGTTACGGAAAGAGGGTTTGTGCGCAACCAACAACAGATTCTTCGCTTCGCTCAGAATGACGGTGTCGTGTTGAATGATGAGATTCTTCGCTTCGCTGAGAATGACGGTGTCGCGTTAAATGAAGAGATTCTTCGCTTCGCTCAGAATGACGGCACCGTTTGGGATAATAAAGGGGAGGGAGTCGGCGGCGAAGCCGCCGACTCCCTCCCACCACTCCCCCACAGTGGCGAGTGTCATTCCGAATGGAGCAGAGCGGAATGAGGAATCTCCTCTTCAACGTACTATACAACCTTATGCTTACAAAATTAACCAAATAATCCATAACCTAAAAAGAAAATATCTTATGTTTACCTCTAACGACCTATTGCAACTGCAAAAAATGGGCATTGCTGTTGGCGATGCCGAGCAGCAAATCACAAATTTCAAAAATGGGTTTCCATTTTTGAAGGTAAAATCGGCGGCAACTTTGTCAAAAGGCATATTGCAACTTGATGAAAGTCAACTTGCTGCGTTTGTCAAACGCTACGAGCAGTTGGAGGGGACGCTGTTGAAGTTTACCCCTGCATCGGGAGCCGCTTCGCGAATGTTCAAAGCATTGTTTGAGGCAGAGGAACTGCTCAAAGCAGGCACAGCAACAGATTGGAGCAGCAAGGCGATGCAGCCGGTAAAAGATTTTTTTGCACACATTCAAAATTTTGCGTTTTACAAATCGCTCAAAGCATTGCTGGCAAAGCAGAATGTGAACATTGATGATTTGCAAGAGAAAAATTATTTGACGGTGCTGCAAACCTTGCTGGGCAATGATGGTTTGCAGTATGGCACGCTGCCAAAGGGATTGCTGCAATTTCACAGTTACGCTGATGGTGTGCGCACTGCTATGGAAGAGCATTTGGTGGAAGCCGCATTGTATGCCAAAGACAAGCAGGGTAGGGCGCGGCTGCATTTCACGGTGTCCACCGAACATCGTGCTTTGTTTCAAAAATTGGTGAGTGAGGTTCAGCCACGCTACGAAAAAAAGTTGGCGGTGCAGTACGAAATATCCTTCTCTGAGCAGAAAAAAAGCACCGACACCCTTGCGGCTGATGAGCACAATGAGCCGTTTAGAAACGCCGACGGCAGTTTGCTATTTCGCCCGGGTGGGCACGGTGCGTTGATAGAAAACCTTAACGACATCAAAGCCGATATTGTGTTTATCAAAACCGTTGATAACCTGATGCCTGATGCTTTGAAATACACTACTGTGCGCTACAAACAAGCATTGGCGGGAGTTTTGTTGGATATTCAGCAGAGAATTTTTACCTATTTGCAAAAATTATCCAACGCACAAAATGTTACTTTATCATTATTGGATGAAATACAGCATTTTTACGAAACCGAATTGTGTTATACCTTTCCGCTGCATTGGGCAGATGATAAAATGGCGTACTTGAAACGAATTTTGCACCGTCCTATTCGGGTGTGCGGAATGGTCAAAAATGAAGGCGAACCCGGCGGGGGACCTTTTGTAGCCTACAATGCCGATGGTGCTTGTTCGCTGCAAATTGCCGAAAGTTCGCAGTTGGATTTGAACGACGCCGCCACTATGCAATGCTTCAATGCCGCCACCCACTTCAATCCGGTGGATTTGGTTTGCTCTTATCGCGATGCGCAGGGCAATTATTTTGATTTGAGACAATTCCGCGACCCCGCTACCGGCTTTATTTCGCAAAAAAGCAAAGATGGCAAAGTGCTGCAAGCACAGGAGTTGCCCGGCTTGTGGAATGGTGCTATGAGCGACTGGAACACGGTTTTTGTGGAGGTGCCGCTCATTACATTTAATCCTGTAAAAACGGTCAATGATTTATTAAGAAGGGAGCATCAGTAAACTATGGCACTCATCAACTCACAGGTTCTTAAAGTTGCACGCAACGAAGTGCAGGAAGAGATGGACAAGCGGGTCAATGTCTATAAAACGCTGCACCCCGCTGTTTCATTGGTGCGGTTAGATAGCAGCGATGCTATATTGCCATTGACTGCCGGCGTGGTGGGTGCCATGTTGGAGAGCGTGCAGGAGATGGGCAAGGATGCTACAACCAAGGGTATTGCACCCATCAAGGGCTATCCGTTTTTGTTGGATGCGATTGTAAAAAACGATTTCAAAGCGCGAGGAATCAAAATTACGGTGGATGATATTTTTGTGAATGCTGGCGTAAAGCAAGATATTTCGGGCATTGGCGACATTTTGTGCAAGGACAATCGCATTGCTGTGCTCGACCCCATTTCGCAAACCTACGTGGAGTCTAATGTGATTGGTTATCGGGCGGGCATATTAGAAAAAAATCATCGCTGGAGCAATGTGCTCTACCTCTCGGCTACCCCAGAGAATAACTACATTCCCACGTTTTCGGACGAGCGTCCCGATATTGTTTTTTTGAGTTATCCTAACAACCCCACAGGGATGGCAATCAGGTAAACATCCTTGTCGCTATCGTAGAGTGCAAAGGCAAAGATACCGTTTAGGTCTTCAATAAAGTTAATGCCTTTTTCGCGATACAATGCCAATATCACTTCGCAATCGGAGCCTGTCATGAACTCATATTTGCCTTCCAACTGCGCCCGCAACTCGCGATGGTTGTATATCTCGCCATTCACCGCCAGTATTAACTTTCCGTCCTTACTTTTGAGCGGTTGCCCTCCCGATTCGGGGTCAACAATAGCCAGCCTTTCGTGTGCCAAAATTGCGCGACACCCCACATAGATGCCCGACCAATCGGGACGACGAGGCCGGAGTTTTTGCGCCATTTTAAACACACGTTTGCGATAACTCTCTTGCTGGGCTTTTATTTCAAACATTCCAACAATACCACACATAACAATTTACAATTTATGATTAAAAGATAATAGACTATTCTAAATTTGCACTCAATCGGCTGCAGGCTTTTATCACTTCTTTTTGCTCGGCAAAGGCGCTTATTCGCACATAACCCCCTGCGTTGTTGCCATACATCTCGCCGGGCACCGATACTATTTGGCAGTTGTAGAGCAATTGCTCAAACAATTTCCACGAGTTTTGCTCAGGCGATTGCACCCAAAGGTACGGAGAATTTACACCACCGCAAAATGTCAAGCCTTTTTCTTGCAAAGCGCGGCTCAACATTGCCACATTGGTCATATAATAATCCACGTTGGTGCGTGTTTCGGATTTGCCTGCGGGCGTGTAAAGGGCGGCGGCGGCGCGTTGCAAAATGTAGGGCGGCGCATTGTTTTTGACCTGCTGCCGTTGCATCCACAATTCGTTGAGCAGCACGTGTTTACCGTAGTTGAGCGAATATCCTTTGACCTCTTTTGGGATAACAGTGTAGCCGCAATGCAAGCCTGTGAAGCCCGCACTTTTGGCAAAAC
>BNTQ01000049.1 GCA_025996715.1 Bacteroidia bacterium
ATGCGCACCCGTCTGCCGGTCGCCGCCAAGTATTGCTACCCGCGCTGCCCCTCGACTTGCATGTGTTAGGCCTCCCGCTAGCGTTAATCCTGAGCCAGGATCAAACTCTTCATTGTAATTGTTCTTTTCAGGTACCATCTACCAACTACCATCTACCAACTACCCAATAAAAGGTAAATCGCATTAGTAAAGATACCGTTTTGTGCCAACGCCACATCCCAAAATACTTGGAACTTGGTAGTTGGTACTTGTGTTTAGTGTTTGACTGACTATTTTTTATTTCAAAAAAAATGAAATAAACGCTTATTTGTTGTTTTTATTGTCTATTTGGTATGTCAAAGACCGTTGTAACTACATTTAGTTTTCACATAAAATGTGAAAATGGGACACAAAGGTAGTGCTATTTTTTTTATTTGCAAAATTTTTGTGCATTTTCTTATATTATTACCGCTTTATAGACGCCGAAACAAAAACCATCCTCCCAAAAAAGATGTGATAGCCGCCGAAATCCAAATATTGAGGGTGTAATTCAATTGAAATCCTTCGGGGGCAACAAGGATGTAGGTCGTTACAACCTACCAAATCAATGCACCTCCAATGCCAACCGCACAAAAATAGTGAATAAAATTACTCTTTCAATAGAAAAAACACTACCTTTGGTGTCTGCTATGTGGGCTTATGTTTGCAACTTGTTAATAATTAACGAGTTACATTTTTGAAACTTGAAATTTTAAAGAAAATGTACAATGGATTTGTGCGTGTGGCTGCAGCAGTGCCACTTCTCAAGGTCGCCGACTGCGACTACAATGTTAAAGAAATTCTCAAATTGGTCAAGCAAGCCGAAGTCGAGAAGGTGCAGGTGCTTTGTTTCCCCGAATTGTGCATCACAGGCTATACTTGCGGCGATTTATTTTTTCAGCAACACCTGCAAGAGCAAGCCAATGAGGCACTTGCCTATTTGCTTGGGCACACCAAAACGAGTGCCATTACCCTCATTGTGGGAATGCCTGTGTGGGCAGGCACGCGGCTCTTTAATGCCGCATTGGTGCTGCAAAGCGGGCACATTGTGGGGGCAGTGCCCAAGTCCAATTTGCCCACCCACGATGAGTTTTACGAAAAACGCTGGTTTGCGCCAGCCATTGCTGCCAAAAGCATTCCGGAGATTACCCTATTGGACAAAACGGTTCCTTTTGGCACAAGTTTGCTGTTTAGCGACGGCACATTTTCGTTTGCCATAGAAATTTGCGAGGACGTGTGGATGCCCATTCCGCCGAGTTCGCAGCACGCTTTGAGCGGTGCCGAAATTATTTTTAACCTCTCTGCCAGCAACGAATTGGTGGGCAAAGATTCCTATCGCCGCAAGTTGGTGGAGGTGCAGTCGGGGCGTTGCGCGGCGGGCTATGTTTATGTGGCTTCGGGCGTGGGCGAATCCACCAGCGACCTTGTGTTTGCGGGCAATGCCTACATTGCCGACAATGGTTATTTGCTCTACGAATCGGAGCGTTTTTTGCGCCAATCGCAACTCACGCTGGGCGAAATTGACGTGCAGGCATTGCGTTTTGACCGCTCAAAAAACACCAACTTTGACCCATCGTCATCATCGGAAACCTACCGTACTATTGCCTTGCAGCCAACGCCTCACAAAACTTTTGCCTTGCAGCGCAGCATTAGCAAAATGCCTTTTGTGCCCATAGGTTGGCAGTGTAGCCAGCATTGCAACGATGTGTTTGCGATTCAAACCGCAGGTTTGGCAAAGCGATGGGAGCACACAGGCGCAAAGTCAATGGTGGTGGGCGTTTCGGGAGGCTTGGATTCTACTTTGGCATTGTTGGTATGCGTCAAAACCGCCGATTTGTTGGGCTACGACCGCCAGCGCATTTTGGCTATCACAATGCCCGGATTTGGCACTTCCACACGCACACAGAGCAATGCCCAAAAATTGGCTTATGCATTGGGCGTTGGTTTTCGCGAAATATCCATTTGCGATGCCGCTATGCAGCATTTCAAAGATATTGGGCACAATCCGCTCAAACGAGATATTATCTACGAAAATACACAGGCGCGCGAGCGCACGCAAATACTTATGGACATTGCCAACGAAGTGAATGGATTGGTGGTGGGCACAGGCGATTTGTCGGAATTGGCATTGGGATGGACTACCTACAATGGCGACCAAATGTCGATGTACGGCGTGAATGCAGGCGTGCCCAAAACGCTGGTGCGCGCCCTTGTAGCGTGGGTTGCCCAGCAGATGGACGTGAACACCCAAAGCCTATTGAACGATGTGTTGGAAACGCCCATTAGCCCCGAATTATTGCCTATTGACAAAGCCGGAAAAACGGTTCAAAAAACAGAGGATATTATTGGGCCTTACGAATTGCACGATTTCTTTTTGTACCACTTTTTGCGTTCGGGTTCGTCGCCCGAAAGGCTTGTCTTTTTGGCAAAACAAGCCTTTGGCAAAGAATATACCAAAGAGACTATCAACAAATGGTTGAAGGTATTTTTGCAACGATTTTTTACGCAACAATTCAAGCGCAGTGCCATGCCCGATGGTCCCAAAGTGGGCACCATCAACCTGTCGCCGCGCGGCGATTGGCGGATGCCGAGCGATGTTGTGCCTTTTAGTTTGCCCTCCAGCAAAGAAACAACGATATGATGAACTCCGCTCTTAGTGTAAACGCAGGGGTGGAACAACCTCCGCAAGTGAATCCCAATGCGGCTTTTTTGCGCCGGCAGCACAAGTTGCAGCCCCTCTCGTTGGATGAATATGTGAGCGGGATATTAGCCGGCAACCGCACGGTGCTGGGGCGCGCCATCACGCTTGTAGAAAGTGCCCGCCCCGAACATCAACACTTGGCACAAAAAATTATAGAGCAATGCCTGCCGCACACCGGCAATTCAATACGGTTGGGCATTACAGGCGTCCCCGGCGTGGGCAAAAGTTCGTTCATCGAAGCCATTGGCGGCTATGTGATTGGCTTGGGCAATAGGTTGGCGGTGCTTGCCATTGACCCCAGCAGCGAGCGCAGCAAGGGCAGCATTTTGGGCGACAAAACTCGTATGGAAACCCTATCGAGCCACCCCGATGCCTTTATTCGCCCCAGCCCCAGCGCGGGTTCGCTGGGGGGCGTGGCGCGCAAAACTCGCGAGAGCATTGTGCTGTGCGAGGCGGCGGGTTTCAACGTTATTTTTATTGAAACCGTGGGCGTGGGGCAAAGCGAAACGCAGGCGCACGCTATGGTGGACTGCTTTTTGCTGCTGATGCTGGCAGGTGCGGGCGATGAGTTGCAGGGCATCAAACGCGGCATTATGGAACTCGCCGACATTTTGGCAATCACAAAATCCGACGGTGCCAACAAAGACAAAGCCATTGCTGCCAAAATCCAATACCAGAGCGCATTGCAACTATTTCCACCGCACGCGTCGGGATGGAAACCGGTGTCGCTTGCCTGCTCCTCGACCGAAAAAATAGGGCTTACCGAAATTTGGAAAAACGTGTTGGACTACATTGCCCTTACTCGCGCCAACGGCTATTTTGCAAGCCATCGCAACGAGCAAGCCAAGTGCAGTATGCACGAATTTATTCATCAAATGTTGCACAATCGTTTTTACCTCAACCCCACAATAGAGCAAGCCCTGCCTGCTATTGAAGAAGATATTTTGCAAAAAAAAATAAGTGCCTACGCCGGTGCCAAAAAGATATTTGAACTATGGAATCAGTTGCCCACACAATAATTTCGGTATGTTGCAATGCTGCGCTCATCACAGCCTGGGTAATGATAATTTTACTCCTCATTGAATACATCCATGTTTACACTGCGTCAAAAGGCTTGCAAATGTTAGGAAAATCAGCCTTTCGGCAAATCACAATAGCCACTTTGTTGGGTGCTATTCCTTGCTGTGTGGGCGGATTTGCAGCAGTGTCGCTGTTTACGCACGGCACCATTGGTTTTGGCGCATTGCTGGCAGCACTCATTGCCTCCATGGGCGACGAAGCATTGGTAATGTTTTCGCTGTTTCCAAAGCAGGCATTGCTCTTGCAAGGGATATTGATAGTGCTGGCATGGCTGGTGGGATTTGCCGCCAACAAATGGGGAAAGCGAGTGCCCACGCCGTTTTTGCAATGCCATTTGCAACTGCACCACCACGAGCAACACCAGCATCACAGTCATCATTTGCTCAAAGATATTCACAGCCAATGTTTGCAAAACCTCAAAAACATTACCTTTGAGAGGGCATTGCTATTGGCGGGATTATTGATTTTTGCGTTTGCCATTGCCGGCGGATTGCTGCAACACACGCACCACCAAGCATCGCCGTCGCCCGCACTATCGTTGCCCCATTGGATAGCGGACGAACAATGGCTCAACGTGCTGTTTTTGTTGCTGTCCGTTGTATTGATAATTATTGTGCTGCGTGCCAGCGACCATTTTTTGGAAGAGCATTTGTGGGGGCACATTATCAAAAAACATTTTTTGCGGATATTCGTGTGGGCATTGTGCGCACTGGCTGTGATAGCGGTGTTGGAGCACTACATTGAGGCGCAAACTTGGGTGAGCAGCAACCCGCTGCTGATGCTGCTTGCCGCGCTACTCATAGGTTTGATACCTGCCTCGGGACCACATCTATTGTTTGCGCTGCTGTTTGTGAGCGGCAACATCCCTTTCTATGTCTTGCTGGCAAACACTTTGGTGCAGGACGGACACGCCGCCTTGCCCTTGTTGGCAGAGTCGCCCAAAGGGTTTTTGTATAGCAAAGCCATCAAAGTTGCCATGGCTGCTGTGGTGGGCGGGCTATGTTTTTTTTGGAATTGATAATTTTACAAATAAATTATGTATTACCAGCAGGAAGCCAAATTCATTGTCGCAGTGGATGGTATCATCTTGGGATTCAGGAATAATGAATTGTACGTTTTGATTACCAAACGAATTTTTGAACCCTTGAAGGGGAAACGGTCGCTGATGGGCGGATTTCCTCGTATCCACGAAAGTTTGGACGAAGCAGCCGTCAGGGTTATCCACGAATATACCGGTTTGAAAAATATACGGATAGAGCAGGTGGGCGCGTATGGCGATATTGACCGAGATTTGGGGTCGAGGGTAATTTCCGTAGCCTACTACGCCCTCATTAACATGGAACAATATGACGACAAACTCAATCGCTCGCATCATGCCGAATGGGTGAATATCAAAAATATCGGTAAGTTGGTGCTTGACCACAACCGCATGTTGAAAGACGCATTAAAAATTATTAGGCGAAGGGCTGCCACGCGCCCCATTGGATTTGACCTGCTGCCCCAAAAGTTTACCCTGCCTCAGTTTCAAGCATTATATGAAGCCATTTACCAGACTGCCATTGATAAACGGAATTTCCGCAACCGCATTCAGCAAATGGATATATTGGAAAAATTGGATGAAAAGGATAAACTTAATTCAAAAAAAGGCGCTTATTACTACATTTTTAACAAAAAGAAATATGATATGTTGCTCGAACAAGGTTATTCTGTTTCGTTTATCCATATTTTTTAATTTTAAATGTACAACTTACACTTATTATTATTATCTTTGCAGCCTGTTAAATAAATCATTAAAAATTAATCCCATGAAAAAAACATTTTTATTTTGCATCACGGCAACTCTCGGCTTTTGTATGCAGGGACAGGCGCAAAACAAACTCGTTGTGAACGCTGACCAAGGCAAAGAAACCATCAGCAAGCACATCTACGGACATTTTTCCGAGCACCTGGGACATTGCATCTATGGCGGCTATTGGGTGGGCGAAAATTCGCCAATTCCCAACACACGCGGCATCCGCAACGATGTGGTGAAAGCCTTGAAAGACCTCAGCATCCCCAATCTGCGGTGGCCCGGCGGCTGCTTTGCCGACGAATACCACTGGATGGACGGCATTGGTCCGCGCGACCAACGTCCCAAAATGGTGAATACCCATTGGGGCGGGGTGGTGGAAGACAACAGTTTTGGCACGCACGAATTTCTTGACCTTTGCGAACAGTTGGGTTGCGAGCCGTACATCTGCGGCAACGTGGGCAGCGGCACGGTGGAAGAAATGTCCAAATGGGTAGAATACATCACCTTTGATGGCGAAAGTCCCATGGCAAATCTCCGCAAACAAAACGGACGCGAAAAACCCTGGAAGGTAAAATTCTGGGGCGTAGGCAACGAAAACTGGGGCTGCGGCGGCAATATGACTGCCGAATTTTATGCCGACCAATACCGCCGTTTTGCTACCTATTGCCGCAACTATGGCGACAACCGCCTGTACAAAATCGCCGGAGGCGCTAATTCCGGAGATTATCATTGGACGGAAATTTTGATGAAAAGTGCAGCAAGACACATGCAAGGTCTTTCGCTGCATCATTACACTGTCCCCAAAAATTGGAGCGACAAAGGTTCGGCTACGCAATTTGACGAAGCGGAATACTTTACAACTATTTCCAAAACATTGCTCATGGACGAATTAATCACCAAACATGCCACCATCATGGACCAATACGACCCGCAAAAACGAGTAGGATTGATGCCCGACGAATGGGGCACTTGGTACAATGTTGAACCGGGCAGCAACCCCGGATTTCTGTATCAACAAAATACTTTGCGCGATGCCATTTTGGCTGCTATCAACCTGAATATCTTCAACGCCCATGCCGACCGCGTGAAGATGACCAATATCGCACAAACCATCAATGTATTGCAAGCAGTTATTTTTACTGATAATGAAAAAATGCTGCTCACGCCCACTTATTGGACTTACTATTTGTACAAAGTGCATCAAGATGCTACCCTGCTCCCCATCTCATTTTCATGTAATCAATATGAATTGAACGGACGAAAGATGGACGCCATCAGCGTATCGGCATCCAAAGATGCAGCGGGAAAAATTCACATCACGCTGGTCAACATCGACCCCAACAAGGAGCAAACGCTCGAAACCGAACTGCGGGGCGTTACGCTTAAAAACGTTTCCGGAAAAGTGCTCACCTCGCCTAAACTCACCGACCACAACACTTTTGAGCAACCCAACACGGTAACGGTAAAAGATTTCAAAGGAGCGAAATTGTCAAAAGGTGCGCTTTCGGTAACGCTGCCGGCTAAATCGGTTGTAATGCTTGAATTAAATTAAAGAATTAATTAATTAAAGAATTAAAAATGAAAAAAATCATCCTTCTATTCTTGTTGGCAACAACTTGTCGTACAGGATTTTCGCAAACAAAAAACAGCGGTTATCCCATCAACCCTGTGCCGTTTACTTCGGTACAAGTTACCGATAAATTTTGGGGACAGCGTTTAGATGCCAGCCGTGAAGTAACTATCCCTTTGGCATTTGGCAAATGTGAAGAAACAGGGCGGTACGAAAATTTCTACAAGGCTGCCCACCCAAGCCCCGATTACAAAGTAGGCGGATTTTCTTTTGATGATACGGACGTGTATAAAACCATCGAGGGCGCTTCTTATTCTATGCAAACATTGCCCGATAAAAAGTTGGCGCAATACATCGACAGTGTGCTTGCCATAGTCGCCGCCGCACAGGAACCGGACGGCTATCTTTATACTGCGCGTACCATGAATCCGCAGCATCCGCACAGACGAGCGGGAAGCGAGCGATGGGAAAAAGAGGAAGAGATGAGTCACGAATTATATAATCTCGGGCACTTGCTGGAAGGAGCCATTGCCCACTATCAGGCAACCGGCAAAAGAAACTTTTTGGATATTGCCATCCGATATGCCGACTGCGCAGAACGGTCAATTGGTGATAAGCCCGGACAAGTGGCGCGCGTGCCCGGTCATCAGATTGCGGAAATGGGATTGGCAAAATTATATGTCGTAACCGGTGATAAAAAATACCTTGATTTGGCTAAATATCTTTTAGACAAACGTGGTTATACTTCCAAAAAAGACGCCAACAAGCCAAGCGATAATCTTCTTTTTCTCGCCACCAATGGGGGTTATACCGTTACAAAAGACGCCTACAGCCAAGCGCATAAACCCATTGTGGAACAAGACGAAGCCGTTGGTCACGCAGTACGCGCCGCTTATATGTATTCGGGCATTGCCGACGTGGCGGCGCTCACCGGCGATACGGCTTACATCCGCGCCATTGACCGAATATGGGACAATGTGGTAAGCAAAAAACTTTACATCACCGGCGGCATTGGCGCTCGTCATAAAGGCGAAGCATTTGGCGATAACTACGAATTGCCAAATCTCACGGCGTACAACGAGACCTGTGCAGCCATTGCCAATGTCTATTGGAACTACCGCCTGTTTTTGTTGCATGGCGACGCCAAGTATTTTGACGTGCTGGAACGCACCTTGTACAACGGCTTGATTTCCGGCGTGTCGTTAGACGGCGGCGCATTTTTTTATCCCAATCCCTTGGAATCGGATGGCAAATACAAATTCAATTCGGAAGGTACGCTTGTGCGCCAGCCATGGTTTGGATGCGCTTGTTGTCCGTCAAATGTCAGCCGATTTATTCCTTCCCTGCCGGGTTATGTATATGCTGTAAATAACGATGATGTGTATGTGAATTTGTTTATAGGCAATACGGCAGACTTGACCGTGAACGGAAAAAAAGTTTCATTGACCCAATCAACCGATTATCCATGGACAGGCGACATTCACATAAAGGTGTCACCGCGTTCAAAACAGCAATTTACGTTGAAAGTGCGCGTACCGGGTTGGGTGCAGGGACAGCCCTTACCCAGCGACTTGTACAGTTATGCCGACGGCAAAAAGTTGAATTATACGGTAACAGTGAACGGCGCCAAGGTGGACAACAAATTGGATAAAGGGTATTTTGCGATTTCCCGTCAATGGAAAAAAGGCGACGTGGTGGAAGTGCATTTCGACATGGAGCCGCGCGTAGTGAAAGCCAACGACAAAGTGGAAGCCGACCGCGGAAAGATTGCCATTGAACGCGGACCGCTTGTCTATTGCGCCGAATGGGCGGACAACGATTTTGATATTTTTGCCATATCGTTAAGCCGAAATCCTGTTTTGAAAGCGGATAAAACAGACTTGCTGGGCGGCGTTTATCAAATCAAATCCGATGCACAAGCGCTGAGTTATGACAACAATGGCCGCCTGCAAATCAAAGATGTATCGCTTAAATTGATTCCCTACTATGCGTGGAATCACCGAGGCAGCGGCAACATGGCGGTTTGGCTGACGCAACAATTTTTTATCGCAAAACGTTAAGATATTATAGTATGTTGGAAAATCTAAAACAAACGGTTTTTCGAGCCAATTTAGACTTGGTAAAACACGGATTGGTCATTTTTACCTGGGGCAATGTCAGCGGCATTGACCGCGCGAAAGGCTTGGTGGTGATTAAACCTTCGGGCGTTTCATACAATGATATGAAGCCCGAAGATATGGTGGTATTAGATTTAGATGGAAATATAAAAGAAGGAAAATTAAAACCGTCTTCCGACACGGCAACGCATTTGGTATTGTACAAAAATTTTTCTGCTATCGGCGGTATTGTGCATACTCATTCCACCTACGCCACTGCTTGGGCGCAAGCCGGTTATGATATTCCTAACATTGGCACCACCCATGCCGATTATTTCAAGGATGCCATTCCGTGCACTCGCCCAATGACACCGTCGGAAATAAACGGTCAATATGAATTGGAAACCGGCAATGTCATTGTGGAACGGTTTGCCGATTTGAATGCCGAATATACACCCGGAGTATTAGTAAACAATCACGGACCTTTTGCTTGGGGAAACGATGCACACGATGCCGTACACAATGCCGTTGTGCTGGAAAAAGTGGCAAAAATGGCGTACATCGCGCTGAGCATCAATCCGCAATTATCAATGAACGATGAATTGATAAAGAAACATTTTTATAGAAAACACGGTGCAGGGGCTTATTATGGACAGTAATAATTACTAATTTAAAATAAATATCATGAAAAATTTCAAAGATTTAGAAGTATGGTTTGTCACCGGTGCACAATTGTTGTACGGTGGTGACGCAGTAGTAAAAGTAGATGCACATTCTACTGAAATGGTAAAAGGCTTGAACGATTCGGGCAATTTGCCGATAAAAGTGGTTTACAAAGGCACTGCCAATTCGTCAAGCGAAGTGTCGGACATTATGCGTGCTGCCAACGGCGACGCCAAATGTATCGGTGTCATCACTTGGATGCACACCTTTTCGCCTGCCAAAATGTGGATTCACGGTTTGATGGATTTTAAAAAGCCGCTGCTGCACCTTCACACGCAATACAATGAGCAGATTCCTTGGAATGAAATCGATATGGATTTTATGAATTTGAATCAATCGGCGCACGGCGACCGCGAGTTTGGCTTTATCACCAGCCGCCTGCGCAAACCGCGCAAAGTGGTGGTCGGTTATTGGAAAGATAAGCCGACTCACGAAAAAATTGGCGGTTGGATGCGTGTAGCCGCTGCTTGGGCGGATTCGCAAAATATGCGTATCATCCGTTTCGGCGACAATATGAACAACGTTGCCGTTACCGATGGTGACAAAGTGGAAGCCGAAATTCGTTTGGGCTATCACGTGGACAATGCGCCGATTGCTAAATTGGTTCCTTACGTGGAAGCGGTTACCGAAGCGGAAATTGATGCTTTGATTGCCGAATACGAAAAATTGTACGACTTTGCCGCCGATTGCAAAAAAGGTGCGGAAAAACACCAACACGTACGCGATGCAGCCGCTCAGGAAATCGGTCTGCGCCGTTTCTTGGAAGAAAAAGGCGCAAAAGCCTTTACGACCAGTTTCGACGAATTGGAAGGCATGAAACAATTGATGGGTTTCGCCTCACAACGTTTGATGGCGGAAGGTTACGGTTTTGGCGCAGAAGGCGATTGGAAAACAGCCGCATTGGTACGCACCATGTGGGTGATGGGACAAGGCTTGCCCGGTGGACAGTCCTTCCTCGAAGATTATACCTTGAATTTTGACGGCGCCAACAGTTCCATTCTGCAAGCGCACATGCTGGAAATCAATCCCGAAATCGCGGCTAAAAAACCGCGCATCGAAGTGCATTTTCTGGGTATCGGCGATGCGGGAACTTGCGCCCGTTTGGTATTCCAAGCGCATCCCGGCGAAGGAATCGCTGCCACCATCGTGGATATGGGCAACCGTTTCCGCATGATTGTCAACAAAGTAGATGTCATCGAACCGAAAGCCTTGCCGAAATTGCCGGTAGCCTGCGCGCTGTGGAAGCCACAACCCAATTTGGAAATCGGTGCAGGCGGTTGGATTCTTGCCGGTGGAACGCACCATTCCAGTTTTTCCTACTCGCTGACGGTTGAACATTTGGAAGATTATGCCGAAATTGCCGGCATCGAATTACTGACTATCGACAACGATACGACCATTAGCAAGTTGAAGTTTGAATTGAAGGTGAATGAAGTTTATTATAAATAAAATGAAATACGTAATAGGATTAGACTACGGCACCGACTCCGCTCGCGCCGTCATCGTAGAAGCAGAAACCGGTAAGGAAATCGCTTCTTCGGTAAAATATTATAAACGCTGGAAAGAAGGCAAATACTGCGTTCCGGCAAAAAATCAATACCGGCAACATCCATTGGATTATGTGGAATCATTGGAAGAATCCGTGAAAGAAGCATTGAGCAAAGCACCTGCCGGAACAGCCGAAAAAGTAGTGGGCATATCCTTCGATACTACCGGTTCTACGCCTGTGTTGATTGATAAAGACGGTTTGCCTTTGTCATTGCTTCCCGAATATGCCGAAAATCCCAATGCCATGTTTGTCCTCTGGAAAGACCATACCGCCATTGCGGAAGCTGCAAAAATCAACGAATTAGCGAAGAAAAGCGACATTGATTATACGGCTTACGAAGGCGGAATTTATTCCAGCGAATGGGTCTGGGCAAAAATCAGTCACGTGTTGAGCGTGGACGAAAGCATCCGCAAAGAGGCAGTTAGTTGGGTGGAACATTGCGACTGGATGACGGCATTAATTACCGGAAAAACAAAACCCGAAGAAATTGTTCGCAGTCGTTGCGCCGCCGGGCATAAAGCCTTGTGGCATGAAAAATGGGGCGGACTTCCTCCCGAAGAATTTCTGACGGCTATCAATCCGTTGTTAAAAGGATTCAGAAGCCGATTGTTTGAAAAGACTTACACGAGCGATACCCAAGTAGGCAATCTGAGCGCCGAATGGGCGCAACGATTGGGCTTGACTGCCAACGTGATAGTCGGCGTGGGCGCTTTCGATTGCCACTTTGGAGCTGTCGGAGCCGAAATTAAGCCGAAAACGTTTGTGCGTGTCATCGGCACTTCCACTTGCGACATCATGGTTGCCTCTCCGGCAGAAATGCAGGACAAACTCATTCCGGGCATTTGCGGACAGGTCGATGGCTCGGTCATTCCGGGTTTGATTGGCTTGGAAGCCGGACAATCGGGTTTCGGGGATGTTTATGCATGGTTCTCAAAATTTGTGAACAAATCCATTCCCGAATTAACCGAAGAAGCCGAAAAATTGCCCATTTCCGAAACGCTGATTGCCACCGACTGGCTCAACGGGCGGCGTACACCCGACGCCAATCAATTAGTAAAAGGCACGATTGCCGGATTGACGCTGGGCAGTACGCCTGCAATGGTTTTCCGCGCATTGGTGGAAGCAACCGCCTACGGCTCGAAAGCCATTATCGACCGTTTCCTCGAAAACGGCGTCGAAATAGAGGAAGTTATCGGTATCGGCGGCATTTCCTTGAAATCGCCGTTTGTGATGCAAACTTTGGCGGATGTATTGGGAATGCCTATCAAAGTAGCAAAAACCGAACAGGCTTGCGCTTTCGGTGCAGCGATGTTTGCAGCAGTAGCAGCCGGAGTGTATGGCAAGGTTGAAGATGCCCAAAAGGCAATGGGACAAGGTTTCGCATTTGAATATGTTCCAAATGCAGAAAACCATCAACTCTATCTGGAATTGTATAAAAAGTACCAAGCAATTGGAAAATTCACAGAGAATTGTTAACCCCCAACTCTCTAAAGGGGGCTTTTGGGCATCGCAACTTTAAAAGTCCCCTTTAGGGGATTTAGGGGTCGTAATTTTAAATTTTAAATTTTTAATTGATACAGTATGAATTGGAATTCACATGAATTTTTATGGCTCGACTGGGTGATTATAGCCGTCGGGATATTGGCCATAACGTGGGCGGTATGGCGTTCGATACAAAAAGATAAAAAATTGCAGCAGGGCGCCAACAGCGAAGACTATCTATTCGGAAAAGGCGAACCCTGGTACATCATCGGTGCGGCTATTTTTGCCGCCAACATTGGTTCGGAACACTTGGTGGGGCTTGCCGGAACCGGCGCCAAAGCAGGTGTAGGCATGGCGCACTGGGAGATGCAGGGTTGGATGATACTCATTTTGGGCTGGCTCTTTGTGCCGTTCTACCAACTGCTGAACAATAAAATGGGGAAAATCATCACCATGCCCGACTTTCTCAAATATCGTTACACGCCTGCTACGGGTTCGTGGCTGTCTATCATCACGCTGATAGCCTACGTGCTGACCAAAGTGAGCGTAACGGCATTTACCGGTGGTATTTTTATGGAAAGTTTGCTGGGATTGCCTTTCTGGTACGGTGCCATCGGCTTGATAGTCTTAACGGGAATCTTTACTGTTCTCGGAGGAATGAAGGGTGTGATGACACTGTCCGCCATTCAAACGCCTATCCTTATCCTTGGTTCTTTCCTTGTACTTTTCTTGGGATTGGCTGCGCTCGGCGGCGGCAGTATCGCCGAAGGTTGGACGGCAATGCTCGACTATTCTAAAACCCTCAATGACGGGCACGGCACCAACCACATGTTCCATTTCAATACGGGCGACCCGCTGTATGACGATTACCCCGGTTTTTGGGTGTTTATCGGAGCGTCCATTATCGGCTTTTGGTATTGGTGTACCGACCAGCATATCGTGCAACGGGTACTTGGACAACGCAAAGGCGAATCTAACGATGTTGTGATGAAACGCGCCCGCAGAGGCAGTATCGCGGCAGGTTATTTCAAACTGTTGCCTGTATTTATGTTCCTGATACCGGGTATGGTAGCCGCAGCATTGGCGGCGCGTCCCGACAGCGGATTCACGTTGGACAACCCCGATACCGCTTTTGGTTCCATGGTTAAGTTTGTATTGCCCGCCGGCGTGAAAGGCATTGTTACCATAGGCTTTATATCGGCATTGGTGGCATCTTTGGCGGCATTCTTCAACTCTTGCGCTACACTGTTTACGGAAGATTTTTACAAACCCAAATTCAAAAAGAAAAGCGAGGCAACTTACGTTTTGGTAGGTCGCGTGGCAACCATAGTGGTCGTGATATTGGGTATCGTATGGATACCGGTCATGATGAGTTTGGGCAGCCTTTACGATTACCTGCAAGGGATTCAATCGCTACTTGCTCCGGCAATGGTAGCCGTATTTGCCTTGGGTATATTTTCCAAGAAAATTACGCCAAAGGCAGGTGAAGCAGGTATGATAGTCGGTTTTGCTATCGGTATGTTACGCTTGCTGACCAACATATTTACAGAAACAGGCGCCAAAGCAATGACAGGCTGGTGCTGGGAAAATACAGCGTGGTTCTGGCAGACCAACTGGCTTATCTTTGAGATATGGTTGCTTGTCTTCATCATGGCGCTGATGGTGGCAGTGTCATTTTTCGCCCCCAAGCCAACCGCTCAGCAGATAGAGGCTATCACCTTCACCGGCGATTACAAGGCACTCATCAAGCAGAGTTGGAACAAGTGGGATGTGATTGCTTCGCTGGGTGTTGTGGCGCTTTGTGCGCTGTTTTATGCTTATTTTTGGTAATAAACCGAGTTAGTAAAATTCAGCACTGCTTTGGTCAATTCAGCCCAAACTCAAAACCTATGCGTTTGCCGGTTTGAATTTTGTCGTCGTCGGCTTTGTTGGTAATTTGCGCCACATTCACAATGTGCATCGTGTCGTAGGGCGGCACAAAGAGGTCAAACGTGAGGGCGTAATGAATAGCCGCCTCTGCAATTTTAGTGATGTTTTCGCGCGTTATGGCTTCAACCCCAAAGTTTTGATAGTCAAACGAATGCTGGTGTTTTCCCTCTACAAAAAAATGGTTGTTTTGGTTCACAAAAATGCGCTCTGTGAGGTAGCCCAAATCGTCCATTCGGTTGTATTTGAACGAGTCGGTCAAAAAATTATAGACGCTTATCATTCCGCAGTAGGCATTGTTGGCATCGCCTTGCAGGTACTCAGTTTTCCACACCTTGTGGGAGGGGTCAAACTGAAATACGTTGGAGTGCATATTAAATACGAGCACATCACCTGCAATGCGAAGTTCGGCTTCGTATTGCCCGCGGTCGCGGTATTCTAATTTGATGCGTTTGTCCACCTCAAAAATCTCGTCATTGACTTCGCTGGCGAGTTCGTGTAGCACATCTTTGAAGGTTTGAAATGCAGCAAAAGTGGTGTCGTACACCTGTTGCTTGATTTGCGATTTGCTAAGCAACAACTGCAAAATAGCGGATCGGGGAGGAACAGAATCCATAGGATTTTTTTTGGTTAATGATTAAAATTTTATCCCACAAAGGTACAAAAATTATGAAAATAACAAATTTTTTTGTGGTATAAATAAAAAAACACGATTGTCCGAACAGGCAGGGATAGTTCGTATGCTCTTGTCAGCCGCAGGCTGCGCTTCGCTTACCTGCGGTTATGAAAATTTGGCTTTTCAAGCCGCCTGTTGTCTGAACTTTGATTTTCGGATGATTTATGTGATTATTATGATTTCTCTTTAATCATATTCATCATATCAAATCATATCAAATCATATTGAAATCACAGTTCAGATAGTTGCCTTATAGAACTAAGGTTTTTTTGCGCTCGCACCATTCTATCTTTGCCATTCAAATCTTGCCGCAGCACTACTGTGCCAAAACCTTTGGCTTGCAACAGTTGCACGGTTTTGTTGCCCCATCGTTCGTTGATTTCAAAATATAAATTTCCTTGCGGCGACAAGGTTTGTAGGGCATATTGGGCAATGTGCTCATAAAACAGCAGGGGATTATTATCGGGCACAAACAAAGCAAGCGCCGGCTCGTGCAATACATTGCGGGGCAAGGTGCATTTTTCGCTATCGCAAACGTAGGGCGGGTTGCTCACTATTGCATCCCAATAGAGTGGGGTAGAGGGCGCGCCCATTTGCAGCACATCGCCCTGCCAAAAATTCACATTCACATGGTTGAGCACTGCATTTTGTTGGGCTACGTGCAAGGCTTTGCGGGACACATCCACTGCCTCTACCTGAGCAGCGGGCAAGGCTTTTGCCAGCGCAATGGCAATGCAGCCGCTGCCTGTGCCTATATCTATAATTCGTCGATTTTGAATAAGTTGTGAATTTGCAGCAAGGTCATCAAGCACCCACGCCACCAATTCTTCGGTTTCCCCGCGTGGTATCAGCACGTCGCTATTGACTTGCAAACGGCAGTTGCAAAACTCTACCTTGCCCGTAATATGTTGAATGGGCGTGCCTTGCAGCAATTGTTCTACGGCTGCCTCTATTTTTTTTGCCTGCGAATGAAGTACTTCTTTTGCAGTGCCCTGCAAAATCGCGATTTTGCTGATTTGGCAAAAGTGTTCCAATAGCAAAAAAGCCATTGCCTGCGCCTCTTGCACATCGTAAAGCCCCACCAACTGCTGTTTTGCAGCCTTGAGCAAGGCTTGTGCGTTCAAATGACTGGTGGATGGTTTCAAAATTACAATATATTACACGATAAAGGGAGCCTACAGCATTATGCCTGCTTCCACTCCTTGATATTGCGGGCAGCCGTGTCGAACACCACGCCCACTTTCACTATTTCGCGTTTTTCGTCGGGGTTGGTCTCAAACGGCTTTGCATAGCCCTTTTCTTCGATTTGAGCAAGGGCTTCATCAACAGTACCGCCGGCGGTTACTTTAAACTCAAAGATATAGATATGCTCGGCGGTTTTGATAATGGCGTCCGCTCTGCCAATATTTCCGCGCACTTCGGCAAACGTGAACTCGCCAAGGAGCGTCATCAGAACATAGAATACATATTGATATTCTTTCTCGTTTGCCGTGTCGCTGTGCAAATCATACGGGAGTGCGGCGAAAAAGGAGGTCAGGCGGTCGAAGAAAGATTCCAAATCGCCATCATAGAGGTCGTCGTTGAACTTTGTGTACGCATAACTCGTCTTAGCCTGAACAGGCTTAGAGTATGCTGTGAGCAAAGAACCTGAAAATCCGCGTTTGACTTCTCCGTTAGGAAAGCCCAAAATATATGAATTGGACGGCTCACGATAGCCTTTGATGGTTAAATAGCCTGTTTGGAAAAGCAATGGAATGAAATTGCCCTCTTCTCTACGGTAATCATTGATGTCAGTGGCTGAAGATGACACACCTTTCTCAAAGTCCAGTACAGCAAACTTGTTTTGTACCAGTTCATTGACCAGAAACGTGGGCGTGCCGGTTTCATACCAGTAATCGCCAAACTTGCTGTTTGCAAGAACATTCACCGTACTGAAAGGATTATAAACGCTTGGTCCGCCTTCAAAGAAGCGGTAACCGTTGTACTCTTCTTTTATCTTTTCGAGCGTTGCTTCATAAGAACGTCCCGTTTCTTCTGCTAATTTTTCTATTTCAGGCACAAAATTAATTTCCAACTCCGCCTGTGTAATCCCACAAATAGCAGCATATTTTTTATTCAAGGAGATGTCGTTCAGTTGATTGAGGTCGGAAAATATGCTGACTTTCGAGAACTTGGTAACGCCGGTCAGCAGGGCAAAACGAATGTAGCGGTCTGCCCCTTTGAGCACGGAGAAAAAGCCTTTTAGCATATCTTTCACTTGCTGATTCAGTTCCGGTTTATCCATCGTTTGCGTGAGCGCCCGGTCATATTCATCAATCAGGATGACGACATTCTTGTCGGTTTGCTCGGCGGCACGCTTGATTAATCCCTCAAAACGTAATCCTAAAGTGTCTTCCGTCTCGACTTTACCCCATACATTTTCAAGTTTGGAGAGCCTGTCGTTGAGAAAAGACTCCACCTGCGAAACATTGTTTGTATAAGTGTCATTCACGAAATCGAAAACAAACACCGGATATTCTATCCATTCCGTTTCCAGTTTTTCCATCGCCAGCCCTTGAAACAGTTTCCTGTCTCCACGGAAATAGGCGGCAAGCGTGGATACGAGCAAACTCTTTCCAAACCGGCGGGGGCGGGAAAGAAAATTGTGGGTAGCGTCATTTGCCAATTCGTACACTAATGCAGTTTTATCAACATATACCCAATCTTCCAAGACCATCTTGTCAAAAGTCTGGATGCCAATAGGCATCTTGCGGCGGAGGTTTGCTTTATTGTTCATTATCGTTTTTTATTTATAATGTGGGGGCAAAGGTAGTAAATATTTTTGAATTATGCTTGTTTCCACTCCTTGATATTGCGAGCAGCCGTGTCGAACACCACGCCCACTTTCACTATTTCGCGTTTTTCGTCTGGGTTGGTCTCAAACGGCTTTGCATAGCCCTTTTCTTCGATTTGGGCAAGGGCTTCATCAACAGTACCGCCGGCGGTTACTTTAAACTCAAAGATATAGATATGCTCGGCGGTTTTGATAATGGCGTCCGCTCTGCCGATGTTTCCGCGCACTTCGGCGAAAGTGAACTCGCCAAGGAGCGTCATCAGAACATAGAATACATATTGGTATTCTTTCTCGTTTGCCGTGTCGCTGTGCAAATCATAAGGGAGGACGGCGAAAAAGGAGGTCAGGCGGTCGAAGAAAGATTCCAAATCGCCCCGGTAGAGGTCGTAACCAAACCGTGCAAAACCGTAATCTGAACTGCCGATTACAGGATTGCAATATGCCTGAAACAAAGAGCGAGAAAAACCGCGGCGCACTTCGCCGTTTGGATAACCCAATAAATAAGAGTCAAATGCCTCATGGTAATCCTGAATTGTCAAATACCCCGTCTGAAAAAGCAGAGGAATAG
>BNTQ01000050.1 GCA_025996715.1 Bacteroidia bacterium
GTTTTGCCAAACAGTGCCACATTGAGCAAGTCGGCTTCGGATGCGTAGATAGTTGCCGCCTGCTCTTTGGTTACGATGGCAGGCACAATTTGCTCTTTGATGGCATCGGTGTGAATGCGGTAGTTGATTTTTGACAACGTGCGCTGCAAGTTCCACTCTAAGGATAGGCGGCGTTGCTCGTCCTCCTTGAGACGTTGAAATTCCTTGATAAGGTAAAACTTAAATTCGGGCGACAGCCACGAGGCAAACTCAAAGGCAATATCCCGATGAGCAAAAGTACCGCCATTGTAGCGTCCGGGAGTGGCAATAATCCCAATGCCATTGGTTTTTTCCATCCATTGTTTGGAAGTCAATACAAAGCCATTACTGCCGCTTTCATTTTTAATGTTACGGAATTCCGTAACATTAAAAAGTGGGTTGTTCACCATTTCCCAAATTCCCATAAAATCAACAGTATAGCGCGTACTTAACCAGTGCGAAATAACAAGCCCTGTCGTCTCTGCATTTTTGTATCGTGCCATATCTGTTAAGGATATGTAATCTTCCTTTTGGTGCGAAAGTAACGTTACTGCTGTTCCTTGCACGCTGATAGTTTCTTTTTTATTCATAGTATTCTTTTTTATTATGGCAAATTCGCCATAATTAGTTTTGTCAAATTATGATAATTCACGTTCTGTCATCATCTTTTTAACCTCACTAAATCCCGTGAGGTTATCCACTAATTCTAAAATTTGTAACTATAACCAATTCGCATCACTTGTGTTTCATAATAATCGTCAAGCGTGTAGCGGAATGTGTTGCCTTCGATGGTTTTTCGGATAGCCATCGTGTTCAGCAAGTCTGTAACGTTAAAAATCAATTCTCCCTTACCTTTTTGAATGGTTTGCTTTATGCCCAAATCAAGCGAAAATCGCGCTCGAATTTTCCCCTGCGGAATAATATCGGGCGCCAACCAAACGGCTGATACCTGAATCTCTGATTGCGAACCCGGACGAAACAGATTATTCAACTTTACGTTGCCGGAATACATATTTTGCCGATTTGCCGAGAAAGTATGCAGAACCGGATACTTGTTTTCCACCGTAAAGGCGTTAATCCGGTTGTGGTAGATATTTCCATTCAGGTTGGCTGTGTAGTATTTTGAAATATCCTGCGCCAATATCATTTCAACTCCCGTATGGTAACTCCTGCCTGCATTCTGGAAGATGGCATAAATCAGGTCGTTGCCGGGTACGGCGGTCGAAATGCGGGTAATCGCTCCGTCCGTCATTTTGTGATAGACCGCCCCGTACCAACTTCCGGTGTGCCATATTGTTTTAAATCCCAACTCGACAGCGTTGGTAAACTGCGGCTGCAAGGCAGGATTGCCCACCTTGACAATTTCCGCATCATCGTATTTGGGAAAAATGCGGATGTCCACCTCGTTAGGACGGTCAACTCGCCGATTATAGAACAAACTGATTTTGTTTCGCTCATTAAATTTGTACGCTAAACGAAGCGTTGGAAAAGGTTCTATGTAGTTGTAGCCATCGCTCTCATACGTTGGATGATTTGGATTTACCTCGTACTTCAGATTCACGTATTCGATGCGCAAGCCTATTTCCGTTTCCCAACGCGGGTTTTCATATACAAAATTTCCATACACGGATGGAATCAATTCCCTGTAAGCCGCTTTGCCGCCGGCGGCAACGTCAAAAGCGCTGGTATCTTTGTCGGCGTTGAACTGCATATTGGTGGGAATATCCCTCTTGCGAAACTTGATGCCCGTTTCCAAACGTCCACTTTTCAGCGGCTTTATATAATCAACATTGAAATCCATCACCTGCTCGTCCGAAATAAGTTTAAACCAGTCATATCCCTGTACATCGGTCAGTATGTTGTCAAAAAAATACTTCTCGTCTTCGCGATGGAAGGTGTAACTGAACCCTGCGTTCAATAAATGTCCTGCCTCCTTGAATTTATGACGGTAAGCGGCAGTTGCCATAACGGTTGTCTTCAGTTCGTCTTCAATAAATTTCCATAAACGGCGGCGCTGCGTAAGGTCTTCATTAAAAAAAGGTTGGTCGCCGTGGTCAATTATCTTCTCGCTGCCGTACAGTCCCGAAACGGTGAGCACATCGTTGGTGGCAATATCCCAATCGACACCCGCTTTGAGGGTAGCAAAGTGCGTGTCGCGGTTGCGCTTGAGTTGGCTGCGAACAATGCTGCCATCCGTGTAGGTACGGGTAACGTATTCATTTTTATTCAAGGTTTCGGTGTATAGATAATCGCCTTGAAAGAAGAGATTTACCTTTTCTTTGCGGTAATTTACCGATACGCTGGGATTAATTTTAGGCGTCATAGTGTATTGCGGCGGCACGTCGGGCAGATTTTCTTTTCGTTGCCACAAAGCACCCAAACCTGTGGATATTCCTGCTTTGCCGTTAAATCCTTCGCGGTCGTTTTTTTTGTAAATGATGTTGATGATGCCGGCGCTTCCGTTAGCATCGTATTTTGAAGATGGATTGTTGATGATTTCAATCCGTTCGATGGACGAGGCGGGGATATTGTCCAATCCCTTTTGGTCGCCGAATCCCGTGAGGGCGGTTTGTTTGCCGTCCATCAAAATCGCCACCTTGTCGTTGCCGCGCAATTCTATTTTCCCATCACGGACGGTTACGCCGGGGAGATTCTGCATCGCCTGCATCACGCTGCCACCGCTTTGGCTGATGTTGCCTGCAAGCGAATAGGTCTTTTTATCCAACCTACTGCTTGTGCCCGACTGATTGGCAACCACCACCACTTCATCCAATAGATGTTGGTCTGCCTCAAGTTCAATCGTATTGAGGTCGAGAAAATTAGACAAATTGCCCAGATATAGCGGGATACGCTGTGCCACATATCCCATACACGAAACTTCCATCGTATAATTGCCGGATTTGATGCCCGCGAGCGAAAATCGCCCTTCCTCATCGGTTATTGTCCCGCCCGCAAAGGCGCTGTCTTTCTCCGTTTTGACAATGATGCCGGCAAATGGAACAGCAGTTTTGTCGGATTTGTCTTTTACAATTCCCGACAACGTTACCTGACCTTGTGCGCTTAAAGTTGCAGCAAACACACAGATTGCAACAAGTGCTAAAAATCTTTTTATTTTATTGGAATAATTCATTATTTATTGTTCATATTTTCTGTACCAATACTCTTGCAAAACCTGCTTTACCATTGATGTATGGTTCATATCGCTTGTCTTGTACTATTTTATACCCCTTTTCTAACAAGCCATTTAATATGGGACGAGCAGATACGGCAAAAGTTTTTTTATAGTCGTTTGGAATATAACAATTATCTACAAGCAGTGTTTTAGAATCGTCATATTGTCTATGTTTTTCTGGTATTTCCTTTAATGGAATTATTTTTAAGTGCTTATATTTTGGTCTGTTGGTAATAGTAATATTGGTGTACCAATGCCCCGACGCATCTACAAGTTGTTTTTTAGGATTTAGAAAATAATCAATCCTGTTATATCCTGCCCACACTTTATTATCTTTAAAATAATGAATGAACGCTGTATTAATAGCATTTGATATGTTAGAAATAATTATAAATTTTTTGCCGCTTTCGATAATAATTTTCCAATAATCTATGGCTCTTGAAAATGGTGGATTGGTGCATACTATATCTGCTTCTTCATTCAGTATTTTCAATGAAAGCGGGTCATCGAAACTGCCTGTATAATTTTTAGGCGATTTCTTTAATTCAGTAAAACCATTTTTTGTAAATATGTAAATATATACATATCCCTTTGCGCCTTGATTAAACAAATCTATTCCACCGCCATAATGGGTGCATATTAATTTCTTCAATCCAAGTTCTTTGAAATTCCTCAAAAAATATAATACAAATGCCGAAGTATTCTTATCGTTAGAACCAACTGCGTCATCACAATTACAGAATACAACTTTATCTTTCCAAATCTCATTATCATACATTACCAATTCTTTTTCGACATCCTCATATTGGGTATAAAATTCGTCATTATTGATATTTTTTGCCTTTTGCATTAGTTCTTTCGGAGTAACGCCCCGCTCTTCAAGTGATGGTGTTGTTTTTTTTACTATTTTTATTATTGGTTTTTTATCATCTGCTTGAACCAATATTTCTTTGACAAATAGTTTATGTGCCTTTATAAATTTCACATAGTCATCAAATAGTGGAGAATTGTAAAAATATATCTCCCTGCTTTTATTTTCTCTGAATTTATAAAATTCTTCTTTTATATCATTTTCCACTGCGGACATATCTTCCACCGCGCACGCAAATAAATACTGGTAAATGTTTTCTTTGGATTTACCGGTCATATTATTATATTCTTTTAACCTTCTTTCTAAATCGTTAGTCTTGCCAATTTTGCATTTTGATGGCTCTAACGATGCCTGAACGATATAAATGTATTCCATAATGTATAAATTATTGCATTGTTTCTACTACAAAACCTCTATTTTCAACCTTTTTACATCAATTTTCAACCTTTTTACTTGAACTTTGAACCTTTTTGCTTGAAAGTTCAACCTTTTTACTTGAACTTTCAACCTTTTTACTTGAAAGTTCAACCTTTTTGCTTGAACTTTTAACCTTTTTACTTGAACTTTGAGCCTTTTTGCTTGCAAATCGACCCTTTTAAGTCCAAATTCGGGGTTCACCCACTCTAACAGGGTGCAAAACGCTGTTAGAGTTAGGTGTTGATGCCCCAAGGCGATGCGCTACGAAACTCTCACGTCCTTTTTGATGGTTTCGGTGATGGTTTCGGTTTCGCTTTCGCTGCTGCCGCGCTTGCCGTGCGGGAAACGCTTGCGCAATTCCTCATACACGGCTTTGGCGCCGGGAATGTCCTGTGCGGCTGCCATTTTTGCCGAATTGTAAAACACCAATGCGGCTTGGTACGCCTCGCTGCCGGCAACCATTTGGGTGTCGGCAATGTTTTCGTAGAGTTGCTGCGAAGAATTGTGCGCTACCCACAACCCGTGCGCATCGCCAAAATCCACTGCAAAGGCGCTCATATCCAAGTACGACGGACGCAGCGCGGGATTTTGATTTGCCAACTCGTAGGCTTTTTCTACGAAACTGAGCGATTTTTCGCCCATCTTTAGTATGTCGCGGCGCTCGCCCGACGTGAGCGCCATTACATACGGTTGCAACAAGGTCATTGCCTCGTTGATTTTGGTTTGCACCTGCGTCAATACATCGGCAGGAATTGCTTGGAGATGTTTGTTTTCCATAATGTTTTTTGTTTAAATTAAAAAATAAAAAAAATTGAGAAAAAATGAGAACTGAAAATTCATAATTCATAATAATTGTTCATTGTCCATTATTCATTTTTCATTAAACTAACAAGAATTTCCTTGTCATCAAAGTGATGTTTTGTTGTGCCAATAATCTGGTAGTCCTCGTGTCCTTTGCCTGCCACAAGAATAATATCCTGCGGGTTGGCAAAATTGACGGCGGTTTTGATTGCCTCGCGCCTGTCCTCAATTACCAGCGTTTTTTTGCGGTGGTTTGCCTCCACGCCTGCAAACATATCGTCCAAAATCGCGCGTGGATTTTCGGTGCGCGGATTGTCGCTGGTGAGGATAACGCGGTCGCTGTTGGCTGTTGCTACGGCAGCCATTACGGGGCGTTTGGTTTTGTCGCGGTCGCCGCCGCAACCCACAACGGTAATCAGTTGTTGCCCCGCCACACGCAAGCGGTTGATGGTGTCAATCACATTTTGCAAAGCATCGGGAGTGTGCGCGTAATCTACGATAGCGGTGATGCCGCTTGCCGATTTCACGTACTCAAAACGTCCTGCCACAGCGTGCAACGCGCTGATATTTTGCGCCAAGGTTTCGTGATTAACGCCAAGTAAAACTGCTGCACCGTAGATAGCACTTATGTTATAGGCGTTGAAGTCGCCGATAAGCGGTGTCCAAAATTCTGTACCGTTGATGTTGAGCAGCATACCGTCCAAGTGCTGTTCAATGATTTTGCATTTGAACTCTGCCAAGGTGTGCAGGGCATACGCGCTCACTTTTGCTTTGGTGTTTTGCACCATCACGCGCCCATTTTTTTCGTCGCCGTTGGTGAGCGCAAAGGCGGCGGCAGGCAGATGGTCAAAGAATAATTTTTTTGCTTTCAGGTATTCGTCAAAGGTTTTGTGGTAGTCCAAATGGTCGTGCGTGAGGTTGGTGAAAATGCCGCCGGCAAAGTGCAGCCCTTCAATTCTGCGCTGTACAATGCTGTGCGAACTCACCTCCACAAAACAATACTCGCAACCTTCGCTCACCATTTGTGCCAATAATTCGTTTATTTTCAACGCATCGGGCGTGGTGTGTGTGGAGGCGATGCTCGTTTGATGCACTTTGTAAATCACCGTAGATATAAGCCCACACTTGTATCCCAAGCGTTCAAACAAATCGTACAACAAAGTCGCAGTAGTAGTTTTTCCATTGGTGCCGGTAACGCCCACCAACTTTAATTTTGCCGAAGGCTGTCCGTAAAAATTCGCCGCCATCTGTCCCAAAGCAGCATCGGAGTTCTGCACCTGCACAAAACAGACACCCCCCTGCCCCCCGAAGGGGCGTTCTTGTTCCCTCTTCGAGGGGCAGGGGGGGGCTTGTTCCCCCTCCCTTTGGGAGGGGGTTAGGGGGTAGGTGTCGCACACCACAGCCGCCGCACCTTTCGCAATGGCATCGGCAATAAAAGTATGCCCATCCACCTTAGTGCCGCGCTGCGCCACAAAGCAAGCACCCGCACTCACCTTGCTACTGTTGCATTCAATTGCTGCAATTTCAATGTTGCTGTCCCCGCAGATTTTTACGGGGGTGATGTTTTGTAAAAGTTTTTCTAAAGTCATAGTCACATAATGTAAATTTTATTCACTCCACCCATGCCCAATTTCCCAATGCTCGTCTATCACTACGCTAACCGATTGTTCTTGCAAATCAAATTCATCTTTTACCAATTCCACAATTTGGTCATTGACCCACAAACCGCACATAATTTGAAATGCCTCGTCCTTTGTTTGAAAAATTCTGCCTCGCGGCACTTTTGTGTAGTCGGCAAGGTATATGCTGCTGGTTTGCCCTTTGGCTTTTGCCCGCATTTGCTGCTTTTTCCACCAATCGCGATGCAACGAACTCACGGTTTTCAAACCGTTATGGTCAAACTGCAAATCCTGTGCATTGATTTTGGTAACGCCAAACAACTCATCGGTTTGCGGGTCGTACCAAAATATGCCCACCTTGGGTTTATCTTGCTCGTCCATACTGTCGCGCATCGTTTGCATCACAGCCGTTTTCTGCTTTTGCGTCATAATTCATTATTAATTGTTCATTGTTCATTGTTCATTGTTTATTGTCCATTATTCCACGCTCATCACCAACCTCACCGCATCGCCCATTTCATAAGGGCTGCCTGCTGCGGGGATTTGCTGCATCACCGTGCCTTTGCCCAAAAAGTGTACACGCATTCCGTTGCTTTCTAACAAAAAAACGGCATCTTTCAAACCCATATTTTTCACATTGGGCACCAAGCGGCTCACTATGCTGCGCGGCTGCAATTCCACAGCATTATCAACGCTGCTGGTGCTCACCCACTCTCTGTTTTCGCAGCCTGTGATGGGGATTTGCAAGCGAGCCAAGGTTTGCCGCAAGGCTTGTTCTTTGCCGCTTTTGGTGTAGGGTGCTGCCATAAGGCTATTGTCGTAGTCGCCTGCCGGCGTTTGCCATTCTACCGAATGTGCATATATTTTTTCGGCAATGTTTTTAAAAACAGGTGCTGCCTTGCTCCCGCCAAATGTTTTGTGCGTTACCTCAAACGTTTTGAAAGCCACAATACAACTATATTTGGGATTATCTGCCGGAAAATACCCTGCAAACGAGGCTAATTTTTGATTGGAATAACCTTTGTTTCCAAACGAAAGATGCGCAGTACCCGTTTTGCCCGCAATAGGAAATATGTTACTTCTGGCTTGTTTGGCAGTACCGTGCTCTACCACTCCCAACAACATTCCCTGCAATTTTTCTAAAGTTTTTTTAGAGCATATTGTTTTGTTCACAATTTTTGTTTTGCTTTTTTCTATCACCTTACTCCCTTTGCGTATTTCTTTTACAAAACGAGGGTGTACCATACAGCCATCGTTGGCAACGGCATTGTAAATGGTCAAAGTTTGCAGCGGCGTCATTTCCAATGAAGTGCCAATGGACATTGCATAGAGCGCCATTCCGTCATTTTCTTGCATACGAATTACCGGTGCGATATTCTGCTGCGGGTTGATGTCAAAGTCCGTAATATCCTTTATTTTCAACGTTTCTATGCGGTCACTAAAATCATTCCAGTTGGCTTTGTTAGGATACATTCGCCGTGAAAGTTCAATGGTGCCAACGTTTGACGAGTATTCAAATACTTGTGCGGCACTGATGGTACCTTTGCCGCTGCCTTCGTCCTCATATTTTTTGCCGTGCAAAGTAACAGAGCCGCCTTGTGTATCCACGCTGTCGTTGAGATTTAAGCCTTTTTCGAGCATAATCAAAAACGACACGAGTTTAAAAGTAGAGCCGGGGTCTTTGCGAAAGCGCAGCGCGTAGTTTTCGTCCTCTACGATTTCATGGCTGCTCGGGCTTTTTTTGTGCTTATTGACAATGGCTCTAATTTCGCCTGTTTGGACATCCATAACCACTGCCGTGCCCCATTCCAAATCGGGGTCATTCAACAATTGACGTTCTATTTCTTCCTCTGCAATTTCTTGCAAGTCAATGTCGAGCGTGCTCACAATGTCGCAGCCATCCACAGGCAGCACTTCGGGTTCGCTGTTGATTGGAATGAGCGTATTTTTGCCCACCAATTGACAAATTTCCATCCCCGATTGTCCGTTCATTTGCTTGAGATAGGAATACTCAATGCCCACACCTTGATGGTTTTTGTTGACCCATCCTAAGGTATAGTGCGCCATATCTTTGTAAGGATATACTCGGTCAATTTGTTTTTCTACAATGAGCCCGCCTTTGTTGCGATTTCTTTTGAGAATGGGCAATGCTTGCAATTGTTGATAGGTAATGTAATCCACTGCCTTGCGAGTGAGCGGATAGTTGCGATTTTTGGATGCGTTGGCACGTGCAATGCGCCATTCTTTGGCATACTCCTGCACTGTTTTTTCTTTCAAAATGCGTGCCAATCCGTTTGCTATGGTGTCCACATAGTAGTTAAAGTCTTTGTCGGTAAGCCCATCTGCTCTAAAATCAACAGAGAGCCGATACTTTAAAACAGAGGTAACCAACAGTCGTCCATCGTGCGCCAAAATGTTACCTTTGTTGGCAAGAATAGGACGGGTGCTAATGCCGTCCAGTTCTTTGGATTCAACTTTGTATTTTGCTACAATGTGAAACAAAAGCACTGCTACCGCGATGCCCACCGCAAGTGTCAAGCCTTGAAAAGCAACAAACCGTATCAGTATATCTCTTTGACGTATCATTTTTCGGTTTCCATTTTTAATACAATTGGCGGTACTTTATTTTCTATCAAATTTAAATTTCTTTTTTCGATTTCATTTTTGATTTCGCTGCGACTACTCAGGCGCACCAATTCCATTTCTAATGTAGTGGCTTCGGATTTTAAGTAGATAATTTCATTGCGCAAGGTCTGTCTTTTTTTTGCTCTATCTTGCACCCAAAAAAAATTGGTAGTGAACAAAATTCCCAACCCGAACAACATTATTATGAATCGTAAATTGTTGTGAAATAAATTAGCAAATACTTTTCCGCCTGTAAGCATTTCTGCCAATCCTGCAAGTATTTCTCGCATTGATATTTGTTTTGAGATACGCATATTTAAAAGTTTCAAGTTTCAGGTTTCAAGTTTCAAAAAATATATTGTCCATTGTTCATTATCCATTGTCCATTGTTAATTGTTCATTGTTTTTCTGCTATGCGCAATTTTGCACTGCGTGCTCTTGAATTGCTTGCTATTTCTTGTTCGGTGGGCAATATCACTTTTTTGTTCACTGCTGCAAAAGGTGCGTTGGTTGCGCCAAACATATCTTTTTTGACTTCCCCCGCTGCGTTGCCCGTTTTGACAAAGTTTTTCACTATCCTATCCTCCAACGAATGATAGGTAATCATTACCATTCTACCGCCTGCCATTATTGACCTATTGCAATGCTGCAATGCCTGTTCCAAGGCAGTCATTTCGCCATTGACCTCAATGCGCAATGCTTGAAAAATTTTTGCCAAATACTTGTGTTCATCAAATTTTGGTAGAACGTTTTTGAGCGCATTGAGCAAATCGTTGATGGTGTTCAATGGTGCTGTATTCCTTGCCTGCACTATCATTTTGGCAATTGAATAGGCTTTGTCCAATTCGCCGTAGAGTGTAAAAATGCGCGTCAAATTTTCCACCGCATAGTTGTTCACAATATCACTTGCCATGAGCGTACCCTGTTGGTTCATACGCATATCTAAGGGCGCATCAAACCTAAACGAAAAACCACGTTGGGCAGTGTCAAACTGATGCCACGACACACCCAAATCGCCCAAAACACCATTCACTTGCGCTATGCCCAAGTGATGCAGGTGGTTGTGAAAGAACCTAAAATTGCTCTGTACCAATGTCAGCCGCTTGTCGCCAATAGCAGTAGCATTTTTTTGTGCATCGGCATCTTGGTCAAAGGCAATCACGCGCCCCTTGCGGTTCAAGCGTTTTAGCATTTCTATGCTGTGTCCGCCGCCGCCAAAAGTCAAGTCCACATACGTGCCCGATGGCTCTATTTGCAAACCGTCCACGCTTTCGCAAAGCAGCACCGGCAAGTGATAGAGGCTATCCGCCGCTTGTAAATTTGGTTCAGTTGTGTGCATTGCCCAATCGTTTTTGCACCAAAGCGGCTTTGGTTTGTTTGTCAACGCGGGTGGTTTCGTATTGCTCTTTTGCCCACAGTTTTATTTCGTTGCCCCAACCCACAAACACCACGTCTTTGTTGATGTTTACCAATTCGCAAAGTGATTTTGAAAGCATAATTCGTCCTGCATTGTCGCCATCCAAACGCTCGGTATCCCTGTACAGTTCTCGCAAAACTCGTTGGTCTTCTTCGTCATACAAGTTCAATTTTTGTTTGGTCAATGTCATTTGTTGGTCAAAATCTGCTTTGGTCATCAGCACAAGGCATTGGTCATAGACATCCACGTTGGCTACCATACAAAACTGCTGCTCTGCGCCGTCTGTAGCCGCTTGCCGGAAATTGACAGGAAAAGAAACTCGCCCTTTTTCGTCCAATTTGCCGTAATGTGTACCAATAAATAGTTCCATAATTGATAAAAATTTGAATGCGCGAAGTTATTAAAAATTCCCCATTTTTCAACATTTTTTTCCATTTTCAAACATTTTCTCCCATTTCTTTAATTTTTATAAAAAATAGAATACATAACTTATTGATTGACAATACATTATATTCGATTAACAAACTTTAACAACTAAAATTGTTAATAAGTTGTTGATAAAAATACTTTTTTATGAACATTTTTTTTACTTTTGCTGCCAGTCTCTTGTAAAAAAAGGTAGGGGATAGGTTGGTTGGGAGTAATTTAAATTGTATTGCCATGAAACAATATAATGATGAACGCTTAGTTCATATTTATGTAGAAACCGAAAGCAGCGACGCTTTTGGGGAGATAATGAATCGCTATCGTAATTCATTATTGACTTATCTTTTTTCTATTGTGAAGCAAAAAAGTGTTGCAGATGATATTTTTCAGGAGACATTTATCAAAGTGGTGCAGCATCTCAAAAGTGGAAAGTATGAAAACAACGGCAAATTTTCGTCGTGGTTGTTTCGCATTGCACACAACGTTGCGATAGACTACCTGCGCCGCAGCCGTGATTCCAAAACGGTTTCGGGCAGTTCATTTGAAACCCAAATGGCATTGTGCCCTGCTCCCGCCGATGTTGATATCAACCAATTGATGCAAGAAGAGGATAGCAAGGCTACGCTACGTTCGCTGATATGCCAATTGCCCGCAGAATTGAGCGAAGTGCTGGTGTTGCGTTACTATATGGATTTGAGTTTTCGTAGGGTGGCCGAGCATTTGGGTGTAACCCAAAATGTGGCGGTATTTCGCATCCGCAAAGGCATTGACACCCTGCATAGGATGATTGAAAAACAGCATCCTGCCGTACATTTAAGAGAATGGGCAGCAGCGTAATTTCAACAAAATTATACCTTTAATTTCAATACCTTCTTTTCGAGAGAGGGTTTTTGTTTGTTTGTCGCTTGCGCAAAAAGGTGAAAATAAAATTAGGCTAATTTTTTTCTGCTACCATAGTGCCATTTCAAAAAAAATATCTTACTTTTGCAGCAGTTCTTTGCCCGGATGGTGGAATAGGTAGACACGCAGGACTTAAAATCCTGTGAACAGCAATGTTCGTGTGGGTTCAATTCCCACTTCGGGTACAAACAAACATAACCGCAACCAAATCAAAGAGTTGCGGTTTTCTGTTGCCTTCTTGGATGTAGAGGGCACGCTGCGTCTCTACCAATTATTTCAATAATTCTGCCCACCGCCCGTAAGCATCTGCGGTGCTTTGTGCGTCGGCTGTTATAGGCGTTACGGTAGTAATTTTTTTCAAACCGGCAAAGGCTTCTTTTTCATCTTTGTAAATGCCAACCCCAATGCCTGCGCCGCGCGCCGCGCCAACAGAACCATCGGTGTTGTACAGTTCAATGGTAGCACCGGTAACGTTTGACAAAGTTTGACGAAATACAGGGCTTAAAAACAAATTAGCGTGCCCTGCGCGAATCACATTGGTTTTGATGCCCATCGCATTCATAATATCCATACCGTATTTGAACGAAAACGCAATGCCCTCCTGCGCTGCGCGTATGAGATGTGCTTTGCTGTGCTTGATAAAATTGATGCCGTGAACAGAGCACGAAGGCTCCTGATTGCACAGCACGCGCTCTGCGCCGTTGCCAAAGGGCACAATGCTAATGCCCTCGCTGCCAATAGCAATTTTGGCAGCCACATCATTCATTTCGGCATAACTTATTCCTTCGGGTGCTACTGTGTTTTTCATCCACGCATTAAGAATGGCTGTACCATTGATGCACAGCAGCACGCCGATGCGCGTTTGCTCTTGGCTATGGTTCACGTGGGCAAACGAATTGACACGCGACAAGGGGTCATATTTTGCATCGCCATTGACGCCGTACACCACGCCCGAAGTGCCCGCCGTGGCTGCCACTTCGCCCGGATGAAACACATTGAGCGAGAGCGCATTATTGGGTTGGTCGCCCGCACGATAGGTTACAGGCGTGCCTTCGGCAAGTCCCAATTCCTTTGCTACTATTGCATTTACACGCCCCTGTATGCCAAATGTCGGCACAATTTTTGGGATAACATTTGTGTCAAAACCAAAGTAATCGTACAAAAATTTTGCAGGGGCATTGGTGGTAAAGTCCCACGCAATTCCCTCCGACAAGCCTGATGCCGTAGTGCAGGCATCGCCTGTGAGCCGCATCGCAATGTAATCTCCGGGCAAGAGATAATGTTTTGTTTGCGCATAAATTTCAGGCTCGTTTTCTTTGACCCACGCTAATTTTGCCATCGTAAAATTGCCCGGCGAGTTGAGCAAATGCGACAAACATTTTTCGCTGCCAAGAGTCGCAAACGCTTTCTCACCATAAGGCACAGCGCGGCTATCGCACCAAATAACGGCATCACGCAGCGCACGCTGATGCTCATCCACCAACACCAAACCGTGCATTTGGTAGGAAATTCCAATAGCCGCAATTTCATTAGGCGCAGTTTTGGTTTTGGCAATTACCGTCTGCAATGCGGTCTTAAAATTCGTCCACCACAATTCAGGATTTTGCTCTGCCCAGCCTGTTTTTACTGACTTCATAGCCATCTCTTTTTCCGGCGAAAAAGCACCGGCAATGGCTTCGCCCGTCCGGACATCCACCAAACTCACTTTGACAGACGAACTGCCTATGTCAATTCCAAGTAATTTCATTTGAATTAAATGTTAATGGTTATTGTATGAGCAAGTTTATCTTTTTTTATACTATTTTATTTTTTGCTTTTCAATGTGTAGATTCAACCCACAAAGTTATATTTTTTTATGTTATCCAATAGATTCAACTACAAAAGTAGTGAATTTATTCCATTTGATAAAGGGCATTTTCTGTTTTTACTATTCCGAAAAATAATTACCAATAATATATAGCGGCACATTGGTCATCCAACTTTCTTTACGATAGTCGGAAAGCGAGGTGCGGATGGCTGTTTGCGGCAGATATTTTTTGCAGAAGAGTTTGAAACTTTTTGTTCGTAAATTTTCTGCTGACTTTACTTCTATCGGAATGATTTCATCATTGTCGTTTTGAACAATAAAATCCACTTCCATACTGTAAGAATCGGGTGCGAAATAATAAACAGCCAACTCACTGTTCAGGCGAAGTTGTTGCGCGACAAACTGTTCTGTTAATGCTCCTTTATATTCCGTAAAAAGCGAATTGCCTTCAACCACTGTTCTGGGGCTTAATTTCGACATTGCTCCCAGCAGTCCTATATCATTGTGATAAAGTTTGAAAGCCGATAAATCCTGATAGGCGACTAATGGAATTTTGGCATCTTTTGTTCTGTGGCACTGAATTAACAAGCCCGAATCGAGCATCCATTGAATAGCCAATTCGTATTCTTTTGCTCTTGCCCCTTCTTTGACAAGTCCGTAGATAAATTTTTTATTTTCTTTTGCCAATTGCGAAGGGATGCTTTTCCACGCCATTGCTATTCGAGGAACAATTTCTTTGGGTGCGTGTTTTGAAAAATCGCGTTCATAAGTCAGTAAAATTCCGTTTTGAACATTTCGCGTTGCTTTCCAGTCGCGGGTTTCGGCAAAGGCAGCCACCGCTTCGGGCATACCGCCAACATAAAAATAATATCGCAAAAACTCAATGAATTTGTTTGAAAACAAAGATAAAATATCCCATTTTTTATTTTCTAAAATATCGGCAAGCCCTGTTTCGTTCATAGCGAGCAAAAATTCGTAGAACGACATCGGATAAAGGTGCATAAAATCAACTTTTCCGACAGGAAAAGAATCGCCCGCGTGCAACGACATACCCAGCAGCGAATCGGACACAACAACTTGATATTCAGGTGCATTTTCGCAAAGATATTTGAGCGAAGTAATCCCTTGCGGAGCGGCTTGAATTTCGTCTAACACAATTAAAGTTTCGTCAGGCACAATTTTGAAACCGGCAAATGCCTCCAATGCGGAAATTATTCGCGGGATATTGAAGTCGGGCAAAAACAAATCGCGCATCTTTTTTTCTTCCTCAAAATTTATGTAAAGCATTTTGGCATATTCGGTATTTCCAAACTCCTTCAAGAGCCAAGTTTTGCCTACCTGTCTCGCTCCCAAAATCAACAATGGCTTTCTTTGTTTATTTAACTTCCATTGTATCAGTTGTTTAATGCCATTTCTATACATAAATTTGAAGTTGAAGTTGCTGAATATTACATTTATTTGTAGTTAAAACCGCTACAAATGTACACTTTTTTCAACTTAAAAACAAATTATATTACATTTTTTGGACGATATTTGGCAAGATATTATTTTCTCCATAATAAAATTCCCTATCCCAATTGAATACTATTTCCGCCACAACTTTGCCATTTCTTCCAATGTTTTTCCTTTGGTTTCGGGTACCATTTTCCATACAAACAATGCCGCCAGCACGCACATTACGCCGTAGATTCCGTAGGCTATCATTGGGCTAAACTCCCACAGCGCGGGGAAGGTGGACGATACCAAAAAGTTGAATATCCACTGAAATGCTACCGCAATAGCCACTGCTTGTCCGCGGATGGTGTTGGGAAAAATTTCGGAAATGAGCACCCAACAAATGGGTCCCCACGACATCATAAAAAACGCAGCATACACGATGACCGAAACGACAGGAAACAAACCTGTGATGCCAAAAGTGTCGCTGGCTGCCACCGCAAATGCGCCCAACGCCATACCAATAGAACCAATGATGAGCAAGGGTTTGCGCCCAAATTTATCCACCGTAGCAATGGCAATGAGCGTGAACACCACATTGACCACGCCCATAATGACCGTCTGAAACATACCACCGCCTTCGGCTCCGGCACTTTTGAAAATGCGCGGCGCATAGTACAGCACAGCATTGATGCCGATAGCCTGCTGAAACACCGATAGCAAAATGCCAATAACGACCACCAATGCGCCGTAGGCAAAAAGTTTTTCTTTTTTCTCTTTGGCAGTCGCTTTTATTTCGGCAAGGATTTCTTGCGCTTTGCTTGTGCCGTTCACTTTGGTGAGCACCGTTAGGGCTTGTTCGTATTTGCCAATGAGCACCAAATAGCGCGGCGTTTTGGGCACCAAGAACAACAAAATTCCAAACACCGCCGCCACATAAGCCTCCGAGCCAAACATCAACCGCCAGCCGGTTTGGTAAGTCCACGCATCAACAATGCCAGCCAATGTCTGCGTTTCAACGCCATTGACTGTGGCTGTGACAATTTCGATACTTTGGTGGTCGCCTTTGATGAAAAAATTGACAAAATAAACCACCAACATACCAAAAATGATGGCAAATTGATTGCACGAAACTAATGTGCCGCGAATTTTTGAAGGCGCAATTTCGGCAATGTACATAGGCACAATAGCCGATGCAAGCCCAACGCCAATGCCGCCCAAAACGCGATAGAGGTTGAAGGCAATCCACAGATTGAAAGAGGGCACGCCGGGTTCAAAAAATAAAAATTCGGGATGGTACGAGCCTAATGCCGACAGAAAAAACAGCACCGATGCGAAGCGCAGCGAATTGCGCCGCCCCCATCTATTGGCAAAAATGCCGGAGGCAAAACCGCCCATCACGCAACCAATCAACGCACTCGACGAGGTGATGCCGTGCAGCAAATTGGTGTAATTGAAATCGGCAGCCTGAATAAAAAACGCCTGCAAACCATTTTCGGCACCCGAAATCACGGCGGTGTCGTAACCAAAAAGCAACCCGCCAAGCGTTGCCACCAATGTTATCCCGACAACGTAGCCGAGGTTATAGTTTCTGCTCATAATGTTTAAATGAATAATGAATAATGAATAATAAAAAATGGACAATGGACAATGGACAATGAATAATATAATATCGTTGTTGTATATTTCTGCAAAGGTACAAAACTTTCCCATTCCACAAAAACTTATCAGCGACCAACGAGCCTTTAAAGTACCAAGTACCAAGTTCGTGCCACAAGAAAAGCCCTCACCTTTTTGGCGAGGGCTTTTGCTCTGGCGTTCCCCCTTTGGGGGTTAGGGGGTGGTTATTGCTTCACCACCTTTGCCACTTTGTTCCCCACTCTCACAATATAAATGCCTGCGGGAAGGTGCCCAATGTTAATGGACAATGGATAATTGACAATGGACAATGACGTTTCAAGCACCTTTATGCCATTCACATTGTAAATCTCTACCTTGTCGCCCGCATTTAATTGTTCATTATCAATTGTCAATTGTCCATTGTTGGTGGGGTTGGGATAAACAAATAATGATGATACGTTTTGCGTCTCTACGGCAGTGGCGGGGTCAGTGCCGCCATCGCCATTGCCGCCGGTGGTGCTGACGGTTACCGCGCAAGTTGCTGTCTTGCTGCCGTCCTGCGTGGTTACAGTGATGGTGGCTGTGCCTGACGCCTTTGCAGTAACCCTGCCATCGGTAGCAACCGTTGCAACGCCCGTGTTGCTACTTGCCCAAGTTACATTTTTGTTGGTAGCATTGCTTGGCGTGATGGTTGCTGTGAGTTGTTGCGTGGCAGCGGGCGCAAGCGACAAAGTCGTGGGGCTAAGCGATACGCCCGTAACTGCAATGCCTGCGGGTGTTACAGTTACCGCACAGGTTGCCGTCTTTGTGGCATCGGCGGCAGAAGTTGCCGTGATAGTGGCTGTGCCTGCCGCCTTTGCAGTTACCTTGCCCGTAGTATCCACGCTTGCAATGCTCGGCGCACTGCTACTCCACGTTACACCCTGGTCAGTGGCATTGTTCGGTGCAACGGTAGCCGTGAGGGTCTCGTTTACGCCCACTGTAAGTGGGAGTGTACTTTTATTGAGCGATACGCTCGTAACTGCAACTGCCGCGTTCACCGTTACCGTGCAAGTGGCACTCTTGTTGCTGCCGTCCAACGTGGTGGCGGTAATAGTGGCTGTGCCTGCAGCAACTGCCGTTACCTTGCCCGTGTTATCCACAGTGGCAACGCCCGTATTGCTGCTACTCCATAGCAGGTTCTGGTTGGTGGCGGTAGATGGCGATACGGTGGCAGTGATTTGCACCGTATTGCTTGCGGTGAGCGATGCTGTTGTTTTGTCCAGCGATACGCCTGTTGCCTGCACCACTACAAGCACCTGCTTGAAGTCCTTCCACACATTGGTACTCAAATACACTACTGCCGAGTTGTTGTCTATCACGTACAAATACACATTGCTTATGGTAACTCCAGAGAATACATCGCTACTAATGGGTTGCGGCGCAGGTTTCAGATTATATACGCGAGTTAAGCCCGTGCATCCACTAAACGCATTGTTGCTGATAGTAGTAACGCTGCTCGGTATAGTTATCTCGGTTAAGCCCGTGCATTCACTAAACACATAGCCGCCGATAGTAGTAATGCTACTTGGTATGGTTACCGATGCTAAACTCGTGCAACCATAAAAAGCATAATCCTCGATAGCGGTAACATTGTTAGTTATGGTATATGCAGCCTCCTGTTTGCTTGCAGGATACATAATGAGGG
>BNTQ01000051.1 GCA_025996715.1 Bacteroidia bacterium
CGCCAACGAAACCGGTTATCCCTCCTATGCCACGCTCGGATATGACGGCTCTATGGAGAATTATGGCGTTGCTTGGCACAAACTGTTGGATTTGCCCGAAGAATACCGCAAATTCTTAATAGACCATCAGGTGGAAAACGTTATCCTCTTTGGGGTAGGACAAGAGGAGATTGGGGAATCTTGGGCTGCAAAAGTTATCACAGACTACAATACCGACGAGTACGGACCCCGCTCCTTGTATCTTCTATACACAAATGCGGGTACCGACGGGGATATTGCCGCCATTACCGCCCGAATTTCCGATTACAAGACCTTGCAATTACAGCCCGCTTATGCTATTGCCGACTGGGAAAGCGGCATTGTCAATAGGCAGGTTACACAATTTGCCAAGACCATTCACGAGCAGACTGCTGCCAATGTTTATAGTTTAACTTGTCCGCGGGGCGGCTCAATTGATGTATGGAACTTGGCATCCAACCTCAGCACACATAGCATTGACAAAAACCGTGCCATTTTGGATGCCCCCTACATCAAAAGAGTGGCTTTGAATGAATACCTGTTTGCGCAACCGCAATACGAAATAATAAAAGGGACTGTTCCATTGCTTTTTTGGCAATTTGTGGACTTAGGGAATATCATCAACAGAGTAATGAATGTACCCAAAGCACCCATCGCAAGGCTGTTCCCTACTATCGTTTACAATAATTTGGATTTCTACATTGACTCAGAATACCGGCAAGCCCAAGAGAAAGATGCAATAGTCGCAAAAGGCGTTGCTGCCGCCAACATCAGCGGCAGGGGACATCAGGTGGAATGGAACCCGTCGGACGGAATGTTGGCACCTTGCGAATTAGCAGCAGAAGACATTGTAAACAACATCGGCGTTGCCGCTTACAAAGCCAAACAGCAAGCCATCGCGCCGCTCACAATAGAAGAACTGACAGGGGTATGCGGCGAACTAAGTGGAATAAGGTTTCAAGCACGATAGTGAACAATGAACAATGGACAATGGACAATGAATAATGAATAATGAATAATGAACGATTCACCCACAGGCAGGTGAATAAATCTGATATAGGCATCAGAACAAATCTGATACAGGTATCAGAACAAATCTGATACAGGTATCAGAACAAATCTGATACAGGCATCAGAACAAATCTGATACAGATATCAGAACAAATCTAACACAGGCGTTAGAACAATTATGAATTACTTTTTATTAACCTTTTAATCTTTAAACATTATGAAAAACATTAAACAACTTTGCAGCACATTTGTGCTGTTAGTAACAATTGCTCCTGCGGCGTTGGCTGCATTTACTGGAGGTGGTAGCGGAAGCACTGACGACCCCTACCGAATTACAACTTCGGCAGAGTTAGCCGAAGTGAAGGACAATCTCGCGGCTCATTTCATTCTTATGAATGATATTGATTTGAGCGGTGAAAGCAATTGGGCAGCCAATACTATAGGCTCGAGTGCTTTTAGCGGCTTCAGTGGGACATTCAATGGGAATGGGCATACGATAGAAAATGTTACTATCAGTGACCCTGGAGTTGATAATGTTGGATTTTTCAAAAATATCCAAGGGGGCACTGTTAAGAATTTGTATTTGAAAGACATCACCGTTTCGGGCAATGAACGTGTTGGAGGATTGGTCGGACAGACTTATGGGGGTGCTACTATCCTCAATTGTGCCGTTAGCGGAACGGTTACAGGAACCAATCGAAGTGTTGGTGGAATTGTCGGACGAGTTTTTAACAGCGACCCAATTACTATCCAAAATTGTTGGTGTAGTGCTACTGTGTCAACCGATAATGGTTGGGATGGTTTGGGCGTTGGAGGACTTGTGGGATTATGCGAAAATAATGCCACCATCACGAATTGTATTTTTACCGGACCAACGGTAAGCGGTGGAGGCTGGTGCGCAGGCGCTATTGGTACTATTGAAAATTCATCAACCAACACGCTCACAGGCATTGTAGTTACCAACGCAGCCATCACAGGGGCACTCGGTTATTTTAATGGTTGCGGAGCGGTTATCGGAAATGTTGACGGCATCAGTGGCAGTACCATAAATAACATCCTTGCAGACCACAGTAGTGTAACATTAGGTCGCGCCTTTGTTTCCAATACTACAGGGCAAGACGGTTTGGACAAAACTACCGCCGAATTGAAACAACAAGCCACCTACGAGGCTATCAATTGGAGTTTTGGCAACACCGAAGTCGCTCCTTGGACAATCAATGAGAACAACGGCTATCCCGAACTCTGTTTTACGGTGGGCACGCCGCTGGTTCCGCCGTCTTCCTTATGTACAGTGAGTTTTACCGTCAAAGACGCGCTGGGCGCGACTATTGACGATGCTGTGGTCATAGTGGGGGATTCTACAAAAACGGCAGGCGTTGCCGGAGTTTATGACTTTTCTTTGCTTAGCGGAACATACGATTACGAAGTAGCCAAAGCAAACTACGACACGGTGCGGGGCACTGTAACAGTAATCACTGCGGATATTAACCGCAACATTACGATGTATGAAACGCTTGTGCCTGCCGATTTTGCAGCGGGCGACGGCAGTTCCGCCAATCCCTACCAAATCACGTCGGCAGCGGAGTTAGCGAGTGTCAAATTTCATCCTTCTTCTTCATTTGTTCTAATGAATGATATTAATTTGGAACGTGTAGATTGGTCATTTAATGCGCTTGGAGATATTTTGAGTCCCTTCCGCGGCACGTTCAATGGCAACGGGCACACAATAGAAAACAGTTCCCTCACATCCATTAATCCTTGGCTTGGGTTTTTCGGTTATATCGAGGGAGGCACCGTTAAGAATTTATATTTGAAAAATGCAACTGTGCGGGGCACAAACTTTGTCGGCGGCTTAGTGGGGCAGATGGACGGCGGCACCATTCTCAATTGCGCCGTGAGCGGTACTGTTGCAGGCACCGGAAGTAACATCGGCGGCATTGTCGGTCGCATCCTTGCAGACAATAATAATCCGGTTACTATCCAAAACTGCTGGTCAAACACAAATGTTTCAACAAGCGGGACTGCATATACATTTGCAGGCATTGGGGGCATTGTTGGGCAATGTGAAGATAAAGCCGCTGTGCGCAATTGTTTCTTCACAGGGTCAGTTACTGCCGGTGCTCGCGGAGCAGGTGCTATCGGGTACAATGGTAACGGTACCATAACCGCCCCTGAAAATACATTCACAGGCTTGGTAGTTGCCAATGCAACCATTACAAAAGGCGGCGGCGGAGCGGAGCACTTTGGAAGGATTATCGGCACTTTCCAAGGCGCTGCCAGCACTATAGACAATAATCTCGCCAACGACGTAACATTTGTAAATATGACACGTGACGTTAGTTCCAGCCTTGCCACAGGGCAAGACGGCTTGACCACACCAGATGCCGATTTGAAACAACAAGCCACCTACACGAATATCGGGTGGAGTTTTGGCAACACCGAAGCCGCTCCTTGGACAATAGATGAGAGCAACGACTATCCCCAACTCTGTTTTATGGTGGACACGCCGTTTGTTTCCACCGTAACCTTTGACATCAAAGATGCGCTGACGCTGCCCATCACCGATGCCGTTGTAACATTAGGAGCAACAAGCAAGGCGGCAGGCGACTATGTATTCACGGATGTGGTTGTCGGCATCTACCCTTACGTGATAGCCCGAGCAGACTACGACACAGTGCGCGGCAGCGTATTGGTGAGCACGGAGAATGTTACCAAAGAGGTTGCGATGCAATTGACTGTTGTGCCCAATCTTGTTGCGCCCGTCATTACCACAGTTTTGTTGCCCGCCGGCACGGTGGACACTGCATACAGCGTAACGCTCGCTGCAACAGGTGATGTGCCCATTGTGTGGACAAAAATAGCAGGCAACTTACCCGCAGGTTTGACTTTGTCAACAGGCGGCGTCATCAGCGGTACGCCCACCGCCGCAGTAGCCATAGCAAGTTTTTCAATAGAAGCCCGCAACCTCGGCGGCAGCGATACTATACAATTGACGCTCACCATCAACGCGGCAGGCACTCTGCCGCCGCCCACTGCCGTAGCAACGCAAGGCATTGCGTCGCTGCAAATCTATCCCAACCCCACTACTAATGGAGAATTGAGAATTGAGAGTGGAGAATTAAATGCGGGGGACAAGGTGGAGATTTACAATGTGAATGGTGCGTTGGTGTTGTCGGTGCCTTCGACAGGCTCAGGCATCAATAGCATTAACATTGGACACCTTCCCGCAGGTGTGTACATTGTGAAAGCGGGAAATAAAGTGGCAAAGGTGGTAAAACAATAGCACACCCCCTAACCCCCAAAGGGGGAACAAGGATTACAATAAGAAAGACAATAGACAGACAGTCTATTGTCTTTCTTATTTTTGTCTTTTTTCATTATCTTTTACTATCTTTGCAACATCAAAAATAATTACCATTTATTCACCCTTAAAATTTTTATTATTATGGTTACTCGTAGAAGTTTTTTGAAAGCAGGCGGGCTGGCAGTTGCCGGACTTGCCTTGAATGCATGGAAGCCGCAACAAGTTATGGCTGCGGCAAATGCACCCAAACCGGCAAACGCCGCCAATCGGGTAAACCTTGCCTGCATTGGCATAGGCAATCGCGGAGAGCAAATTATTGAGGAGTTTGAACGAACCGGATTGGCTAATGTGGTGGCGCTTTGCGATGTGGACCTCGGCGCCAAGCATACGCAAAAGATTTTGGCAAAATATCCAAAAGCCAAACAATTCAAGGATTTTAGAGAGATGTTCGACAAAATCGCGGGTGAGTTTGATGCCGTAGCCGTTGCAACGCCCGACCATTCGCACTTCATCATCAGTATGCTGGCGATGTCGCAGGGCAAGCACGTCTATGTGGAAAAACCGATGGCGCGGACATTCTACGAAGCCGAACTGATGATGAACGCCGCTCGCCGATACCCCAAGGTGGTTACGCAGGTGGGCAATCAGGGGCACTCCGAAGGCAATTATTTCCAATTCAAAACCTGGCTCGAGGCGGGTATTATCAAGGATGTTACCGCCGTGAGCGCACACATGAATAACCCCCGCAGGTGGCACACTTGGGACCCCAATATCGGCAAACTGCCCGAAGGACAGCCCATTCCGTCCTCGTTGGATTGGGACACGTGGCTTATGGCGCGTCCCTATCACGATTACAACGAAAAATACCACTACGGCGAATGGCGCAGTTGGTTTGATTTTGGGATGGGTGCGCTCGGCGATTGGGGCGCGCACATTATGGATACCGTCCACGAATTTTTGCAACTCGGACTGCCCTACGAGGTCAATCCCCTGAAACTGACGGGGCACAACGATTATTTTTTCCCTATGTCGTCGACCATTCTGTTCCGTTTCCCTGCAAGAAATCAAATGCCGCCGCTCGATTTGACGTGGTACGATGGCACTGACAATCAGCCGCCGCTCCCCGTTGGCTATGGCGCATCGGCACTCGACCCCAACATTCCGCCCTCCGGCGCAGGCGAAATAGCGGCAGCCAAAATCAACCCCGGCAAGATTATTTACAGCAAAGACCTGATTTTCAAAGGTGCTTCGCACGGTTCCACGCTCTCAATAATCCCCGACAGCAAGGCAAAAGATATGGCATCCAAACTGCCGCAAGTGCCGGCAAGCCCGTCCAACCACTTCGCCAACTTCCTGCTGGCTTGTCAGGGGCGCGAAAAGACGCGGTCGCCGTTTGAAATACACGGCACGCTCAGTCAGGTATTTTCGCTGGGAGTGATTGCGCAACGCCTCAACACGCGCCTTCTGCTCGACCCCACGACCAAGCAGATAACCAATCACGCATTTGCCAACGCCATGCTCACGCAGGAACCGCCGCGCAGGGGATGGGAAGATTTTTACAAACTATAATACATTAGTATTATGAAAAAGAACTTAACCCTGTTTCTTCAGGCAGTCCTTGTGGCGATAGGCATCGGCGTTTTTGTCTTTATGCTTTGGGAGCCGCAACTTGAGGGCGTGAACACACACAAAACGCTCTTTGAGATATACTTCAAAGACCCATTTGTGGCATATCTGTATGCGGCATCCGTTCCGTTTTTCGTGGCACTCTGGCAGGCGTTCAAGGTATTGGGATATGTCAGGCACGACAAAATATACTCGCAGCCGGCGGCGAATGCTTTGCGAAAGATAAGATATTGCGCGTTCATTACGGCGGGCGCGATAGCGGCGGCAGATGCCTACCTCCTCCTGCTCGCCCCCCGCAGCGACAGCGATGACCCCACGGGGGCTGTAGTGCTGGGGATGGCGGCTATTCTTGTATCTATCATTGTCGGCACGGCGGCGGCGGTGTTTGGGCGGACTGTGCGGAATGGTGTGAATGCTTCAACTAAAAAATTGTAATTTATGGCGAGTTTATTTTGTTAGTTGCTTGTGGCATGGGGAAATTTTTGTACATTTGTGGTGTAATGTTTATTAAATATAGAAAATTATGAAACAATCAATAGATGAAATCAAAAGAAATTACCCTGATGAATGGTTAATTTTGGGCGACCCCGAAATGAGTCAGGATGGGCAACGAGTGCTTAACGCTACATTGTTGTATCACGGAACGGATAAACGCCAATTGGCATATATGGAAAAGCCATTGCTAAAAACTTGCAACACCAGTGCTTTGTTATTCAACCGCGTTACTGTGCGCAAGAAATCTGTTATGGTAGGCGGGCGCGTTATTGGTACCCTAAATCCTAAAAAGACCGCAGATGAAATACTCCTTTGAAAGAGACCCCGAAGGCGGTGTTGTTCTTGTAACCGTTAATCTTGACAAAAAACGAGATATGCAGTTGGTATTGGATACAGGTGCATCGTGCACGGCTTTTGATAGTAACGTGTTGTTGATGGAGGGGTATGTTCTTGGCAATTCCATAGGAACTATGTGTGTAGAAACTTCAAACGGCATAATAGATGTTGATGTATTTGTGGTAGAAAGTCTATCGGCATTCGGCATTACGCGGCATAACGTGCAAGTGCAGGTGTATGATTTTCTTGCACACGGCATTTCGTCCACTTATCAAGGTGTGCTTGGTTTGGATTTTTTTGAAGATACCGAATTTTGCATCAACCTCAAGAATAATACTATTCAAATAAATCAATATCCTTGAAACAATTATTTACGTATGAAAAAAATCTGTGCATTATCAATAGCCGCCTGCCTATTTGCGGGGGCTATCGCGCCCAATTTGATGGCGCAAGACAACACGCTGACTGCCGAAGAAGTGGCAGGAGGCTGGAAATTGTTGTGGGACGGCAAAACGACCAACGGCTGGCGCGGCGCGAAACTTGCCGATTTCCCCCGTAAGGGCTGGTCTGTCCAAAACGGCACGTTGCGGGTGCATCCCGCCGGCGGTAGCGAATCCACCAATGGCGGCGATATTGTGAGTACGCAAGCGTACAAAAACTTTATCCTGAAAGTGGATTTCAGGATTACTCAGGGTGCCAATAGCGGCATCAAGTATTTTGTAGACCCCGGTCTGAACAAGGGCGAAGGGTCGGCAATCGGTTGCGAGTTCCAAATCTTGGACGACCTCCGCCATCCCGATGCTAAATTGGGCGTGAAAGGCAATCGCACATTGGGCGCGCTGTACGATTTAATCCCGCCCGACCGCACCAATCCTGCCTATAGTTTTGACGAAAAAGGGTTCAATACCGCTACGATTATCGTGCAGGGAAACCACGTGCAGCACTTTTTGAACGGGGTGAAAATTGTGGATTATCATCGCAACAATCAGGAATTTAATGCGCTCGTGGCGTATAGCAAATACAGGGATTGGCCTAATTTTGGCAATGCGCCCGAAGGGCATATCCTCCTGCAAGACCACGGCGACGAGGTTTTTTTCAAAAACATCAAGATAAAGGAACTCGCCGCCACGCAGCCGGAGGCAGGCGAAAAGTTCAAAATCGGGATGGCGGGCTATACCTTCAGGAATTTTGACTTAGACCAAACATTAGACGTAATGCAGAAAGTGGACGTACATTACCTTTGCATCAAGGATTTCCACCTGCCTCTGGGCAGCACTGCCGAACAGATTGCCGCTTTCCACGCCAAACTGAGCGCGAAGGGCGTAACGGGCTATGCCGTGGGACCTATTTATATGAAAACCGAAGCGGAGGTTGACAATGCCTTTGCCTACGCCAAGCGGGTGGGCGTGAAACTCATTGTGGGTGTGCCCAATGTCGAATTGTTGCCCTACGTCAACAAAAAAGTGAAGGAATATGACCTCAAATATGCCATACACCTGCACGGACCCGACATGGCACTATACCCCGATGCCGACGATGTGTGGAAACACACCAAAGATTTGGACGCGCGCATTGGAATGTGTCTCGACATTGGGCACGACCTCCGCAACGGCAAAAATCCGGCGGAAGATTTGAAAAAATACCACACCCGCGTGTTTGATATTCACCTCAAAGACGTAACCGCCAACACCAAAGCAGGGCGTTCGATTGAGATAGGACGCGGCACGATTGACTTTCGGGCATTCATCGCCGCCCTGCGCGAAACAGGATACAGCGGCGTATGCAGTTTGGAGCACGAAAAAAATATGAACGACCCCAATCTCGGCATCGGCGAATCTATCGGCTATTTTAGGGCGATGGTGAAATTTTTCCCATATTGAATTTTTGTGCTATATTTGTAAATTAAATACAATTTGCATTTATCGCATGAGTATTGCCTCGTCAAATATCTTGTCAGACTATGAGTTGTGGATGGCGTTTAAGAAAGGGAATAAAGATTCTTTTTCTGTGCTATACAAACGCCACTATGCTTCTATGTATAGGTACGGAGCGGGGATGGGAATAAAAGATGAGTCCGTACAAGATGCCATTCAAGAAGTGTTTCTCAGACTTTATTTCAACACCTCTTTCAATATCATAGGCACCGACTTGAAGTTCTATTTGTTGCGAGCGGTGCGCAACCAACTCTTGGATATGCGAAAATCAAAAAAAGAGTTTGTTGAGGCGGCGGAACAAAAAGTACCTGAGTTTATCCTACACTTTACCGTCGAAGACCAATTGATGGCAGCAGAAGAACAAAAACGACTGAGCGAAAAGGCAAACCAGTTGCTATCCCATCTCACCAATCGGCAAAAAGAAATTATCTATCTGCATTACATCGAAGAACTTGACTACAAGGGTATTGCAGCCTTGACCAACCTCAACATACAATCTGTGCGCAACATTGTTTGCAAAGCAATGGAACGGTTGAAAGGAAACGGAAAACTTTAATCGGTACATCATAGAAACAAACATTACAAATCACAAAGACAATGAAGGAGAAATTACCGCAATTTGAATTATCCTATTTTTTGAACCCCAACGAGCGATTTCATATCGCAAGGGTGAACATTACTTCAAAACAGGATTTATCATACCATTCGCACGACTATTCCGAAATGTTTTGGATAGAACACGGAGAGGGATACCATATCATTAACGGCTCAAAAAAAATGATAGGGAAAGGTGATTTGGTGATGATGCGACCGAATGACGCGCATACATTTTTGCCCAAAAAACAAGGACTAACACTCATTAATGTCGCCTTTGAAACAGCCGTGTTGGACTATTTGCACGACCGGTATTTTCCCAACACCGACCTCTATTTTTGGAGCGAACAAGCCATTCCGTTTCGGATGAGGTTATCCGAAAGTGTTGCAAAACGAATATCCGCTCGTGCCGAAGAAGCGATTAATCTTAGCCGTTCTTATTTACAATTAGACAGTTTGCTGCTCTTTATCTTTCGTCAAATTACTGCCAACGAAAGAGTTGACAACCACTTGGATATACCTTTGTGGCTATTCAACGCCATTCAGCAATATAATAACCCCACCTATTTTAGGCAAGGCATAGACGCTTTTGTGAAACTTTGCGACCGCAACGAAAGTTACATCAATCGCACCATAAGAATGTTTTTTGGAAAAACGCTTACTGATATGCTCAACGCATTTAAAATGCAATACGTTACAACACAGTTGTCGCTCACAAGTATGCCTGTCAAAGAGATTTGTGTGAATTGCGGATTTCATAACCTTGGACATTTCTACAAAGTGTTTCAAAAAATATACAACCAAACTCCTATCGAATACCGAAAACTCAATCAAAAGATTGTATAATGTTGCCCCTTCTAAAAACCAAAAAGTCGGTTTAGCGTAAAAAAATACACGTTTAGGATAAAATATATCAAATTAGCGTATTGTTTTTTGCGCTACCTTTGTCGCTGTGATTTTTGTGTAAATTTTGAAAAAAAACACGAACAATGACAGGACTAATTACCACAATACAGCGAATGTCCATACACGATGGACCGGGAATCCGCTCTACGGTATTCCTAAAAGGGTGCAATTTGCGCTGTGGGTGGTGTCATAATCCTGAAACATGGGAAGCGGCATTTCAACTGCAATATATCCATAGTAAATGTATTCGATGCGGAGACTGTGTCGCGCAATGCGATGAGCACGCACTCGAAATGACGGAGAATGGTGTGAAGGTGTTGCGCGAACGCTGCAATTTGTGCGGCAGATGCGTAGAACACTGCGCATCGGGCGCGATGGTGATGGTTGGCGAACAGATAGAAGCCGCAGAAGTGGTGCGCAGAGCGGCACAAGACAAGCCGTTTTACGATGAGTCCGGCGGCGGCGTAACCCTTTCGGGCGGCGAGCCGTTGATGCAGCCGGAGTTTTCAAAAGCCATTCTTTGGGGCTGCCAAGCCAAAGGCATTCACACCGCTTTGGAAACCAATCTTACAGCACCGCGAGCAATCATTGATGCGATGTTGCCCGTGGTCGATTTATGGATGTGCGACCTCAAAACCGTTGATGCCGAGATGCACAAAAAATATACAGGAGCATCCAACGAGCACATACTTGCCAATTTAAATTATTTGGCAGAAAAAGAAGTTCCTATTATTGTGCGCACGCCTGTTGTTCCCGAATTTAACGATACCCAAGAAGCCATAACGGCAATTTACAAACAGATAAAAGGATTGCCTGTAAAATATGAATTGTTGGAGTTTCACACTTTGGGATTTGATAAATTCAATCATCTTGGAATGAACAATCCGTGCGAAAAAACACAAGCCTTGAGTAAAGAAAAATTTGCGATATTAAATGATATAATTCAACAATAGATAAATGAAAACATTAGACGAAAAAATAACAAACTTGCGCCGTCTCAAATTAGCACAAACACAAGAAAAAATTGCGGCTGAAGGCATATTGGACGAAGACGACTACGGTCGGATTGTGCCGCCCAAAGGGCTATGGCACATCATTCCCAATCATCCCGATGGCTCCTTTTATGGCTTTGATGCGTGGACGGATAATTTTTGCGATTTGATGGAAAAACATCCCGTATATGTAAATCCCGACGATGCTTTTGCCGGACGTTGGATGTATTTTATGTCAAAGATGCGACCCAATAAATGGAATCCCGACTATCCTTACAACCACCTGAAAGCGGACATCAAAAAGTACGATATTATTTGCGGCATCGGCGATGATGCTCACTTTGCGCCTGATTTTGTAATGGGCGTAGAGTTGGGATGGGGCGGATTGCTCAAAAAAATTGAGCACTATCGCACCATCAACACCTCGTCCGAGCAACAGCATTTTTATGATTTGCACGTCCGTGCTATCAAAGCCGTGCAGGGATGGATTTTGCGGCACATCGAAAAAGCAGAAGCAATGGCAGAGCAAGAAACTGATATTGCCCGCAAGCAAGATTTATTAGCCATTGCACAAACCAATCGCAAGGTTGTTTCCGATGCGCCCAAAACCTTGCGGGAAACGTGTCAATGGATGATTTGGTATCATCTGGCATCGCGCACCTACAACCGCGACGGCGCGGGCGGGCAATTGGATTCGTTGCTGCAACCTTTTTACGAAAAAGACATTGCCTCGGGCACGATTGACGAGGCAACCGCCGTTTATTATCTGGCTTGTTTCCTCATCAACGACCCTGTGTATTGGCAAATAGGCGGACCCGATAAAAAAGGAAAAGACCAAACTTCCAAAATATCGTTTTTGCTACTTGAGGCAGCCGATAAAATCAATACCTCGCTCAATATCACGGTGCGCGTACACGACGGACTTTCGCCCGAATTGTTAGACCGCTCGGTCTATTATTTGGTAAAAAACAAAAATGCTTGGCCCCGCTTTTCGGGCGACAAAGCCTTGGTTGAGGGTTTTATGAAAAACGGATTTTCTGCCGAATTGGCGCGGCAGCGCATTGCCGTGGGCTGCAATTGGATGTCGTTGCCGGGCTTGGAATATACTATGAACGACCTCGTGAAAGTGAATATGGCAAAGGTTTTTGAAGTTGCCTACTACGAGTTGAGCGAACAACCTACTACACAACGCTCTACGGAAATTTTGTGGCATTTGTTTGAAAAACACCTCGCCAAAGCCATAGCAACGGCTGCTGCCGGTATCCGTCATCATCTGGCTTACCAAAAATACAACGAGCCGGAACTGTTACTTAATCTGCTGAGCCACGGACCCATCGAAAAAGGATTGGACGCTTCGGACGGAGGCGCACAGTACTACAATTTAGCCATTGACGGAGCAGGGCTTGCCGTTGTAGCCGATTCATTTGCCGCATTGGAACAACGCATCGAAAAAGAAAAATTGCTCACTTGGGAAGAAATGACTGCGTTGTTGAAATCCGACTTTAAAGGAAATGACGGCACAAAAATGCAATCTGTTTTTCGCCGCAGCGAACGTTATGGAGCAGAAAATTCTTTGGGCGAAAAATGGGGCGAGCGTGTGCGTGATTTGTTCTCCACATTGGTTTGCTCGCACACCGACTCCCAACTCAATCAACTTTTTATCCCCGGCTTTTTCTCTTGGGCAAATACCATTGGACTTGGGCAAGCAGTGGGCGCAACGCCCAATGGTCGCAAAGCAGGGACGCCGATTTCGCACGGTGCCAATCCCAATCCGGGTTTTGTGGACGAAGGCGCTTCGTTGTCGTTGGCTACTGTGATTGCCAAAATGCAGCCTGCACGCGGCAATACCGCGCCTATGCAGTGGGAACTCGACCCCACATTTGCCAGAGCAGAAAATGTGAATCTTATCAAAGCCATTATCAAAGCGCATTTCAATATGGGCGGCACTTTGATAAACGTCAATATCATGGACAAAGAAACCGTGCTGGACGCTCACCGCGACCCAACAAAGTATCCGGAATTAGTGGTGCGGGTAACAGGATTTACCGCCTATTTTGCTATGCTATCACCACAATTCAGGCAATTGGTTGTAGATAGAATTTTGGGGAGTTAATGGACAATGGAATAAAAGGTCATTTCGACAGGCTCAATGACCGCGTGCTACTGGTGCCTGAGCCTGTCGAAGGCACTTTTGAAACTTGAAACTAATTTCGCATGAAACTAATAGAAATTTATCAGCACGAAAAGCAGGGCTACAATCCCTTTTTGATTACCGACCGTTGGCAAGTCGCGTTGCTCAACTATGCGCCTGCCGAAGCCTTGCAAGCCATCGACAAATTGGATGTGCATCACGAAACGGACGAGGTTTTTGTGTTGCTGCGCGGCAAATCGGCGTTGATTGCCGCCGACATCAAAAACGGCGCGATTGAGTATGATGTAATTGATATGCAACCGAATATTGTGTACAACATTCCCAAAAATGTGTGGCATAAAATAGCGATGCAAGAAGGAAGTCAGGTGTTGATAGTAGAAAATAACAATACGCACATTGGCGATTTTGAATTTTACGACCTCAACGAACAGCAGAAGCAACAACTACAGAAGATTGTGAACGAAACAATTCATAACTCATAACTATATTAGTATGTTAACAGGAATTTTATTTATCATTACCGCAGGTATTTTTTCCGGCACCTTTGCCTTGCCGTTCAACCGCAACAAAGGATGGATGTGGGAAAACAACTGGTTCATCTGGAGTTTTACCGCCTTGCTTATCTTTCCTTGGATAGCGGCATTTTTCACCGTACCCGAATTGCTGACTGTGCTTGGCAGCGAATCAAGTTGTTTGGGATTGGTTACTCTGTTTGGCTTGCTGTGGGGCGTTGGTGCTATTATGTTTGGCAAAGGATTGAACGTGCTGGGCATATCGTTGGCTTTGCCCATTATGCAAGGGCTTATCAATTCGGTAGGAAGCATTATGCCCATTGCGCTCAAAAATCCGGCGCGTTTGCTGGAACCCGATGGCATCAAGTTGATGGCGGGTGTTGCTGTTATCCTTGTGGGCATTGTGTTTTATGCAATGGCAGGAAGTCGGCGCGAAAAAGAATTGCGGGGAGATACGCAACAAAAAAATTCCCATTCTAATTTCAAAAAAGGATTGTTGATTTGTATCATCGCCGGCATTTTTGGTCCAATGATAAATTTTGCCTTTGTATATGGAGAGCCGCTGCAACAGAGAGCCATTGCAACGGGCGCATCGCCGGTGTTTGCCGCCAATGCAATATGGTGCATCGTGCTCACCGCAGGATTTTTTGCCAATATCATCGAATGTATCCGTCTTTTCAGGCGCAACAACAGCCGCAAAAATTACCGAAACGGTATGGGCAAGGGTTTAGTATTTGCCGTATTGGCGGGTGTTTTGTGGTATTTTAGTATTATGTTCTATGGAATGGGCGGCAATAGTATTGGCGAAATGGGGGCTTCGGTGGGTTGGGCTACAATGCAGTCGGTGGCTATCATTGCCGGCAATGTTGCCGGTGTTTGGGCAGGTGAGTGGAAGGGCATCAGCCGCCAAGCCAAGGCGCCTATGTTGGCAGGTTTGATTTTGCTGATAATCGGCGTGATTGTGATTGCATCCTAATTTAAAAAAAATTATTTTTAAACTTAACCCAACAGATTATGTACATAAAAAATTTGCTCATCATTTTAATGCTGCTCTTGGTGGGAACATCTGCCATGGCGCAGACTTCCAACTTTGCGCTGCAAGGCGTTGTGGTAGATGCCAAAGGCGACCCGTTGGCAGGTGTAACGGTTGCCATCAAAGGAACTACGCAAGGCGTGTCCACCGATGTGGATGGAAAGTTTAGCCTCTCGGTGGCGCAGGGTGCTACCCTATCCTTTGGATTTATGGGCTTAAAGTCGCAAGAAGTGCGGGTTACATCGCAAGAATGGTTGCGCGTTGTGATGCACGAAGATGCGATAGAGTTGGAAGAAACAGTGGTGATTGGCTACGGCACTGCCAAAAAGGAAGAGTTGACAAGTGCTGTGGTGAAAGTCGGCAAGGAAGATTTTAATCCCGGCGTAACCAACAACCTTGTGAACTTGATTGCCGGCAAAGTGCCGGGGCTTGTCATTCGCAACACTGCCGGCAACGACCCCAACGCTTCGCCCGAAATTCTGTTGCGCGGCATTGGCTCTGTTCGCGCAGGGAGCACGCCGCTTGTGATTATCGACGGCGTGTATGCCTCCATTGCCGACCTCAACTCGCTGAGTGCGCAGGACATTGAGTCGTTCAACGTACTCAAAGACGGCTCTTCGGCGGCTATTTACGGCACGCGCGGCAGCAACGGCGTTATCATTGTCGAAACCCGAAAAGGCGCTGCCGGACGCAGCACGGTGGAGTATTCGAGCGACTACTATGTGGAAACGCCCACCCGCAAATTAGATGTGATGACGGCGGAAGAATATCTTGGATTGTTGGCAAAAAAAGGACTTTCGGCCGCCAACAACGATTATGGATTTTCGACCGATTGGATGAGCGAAATGGTGAAACCGGCTTTTGGGCACAGTCAAAATGTGTCGTTTGCGACAGGCACCGAAAATTCGGAGTTGAGGGCTTCTGTTGGCTATCGCCAAGCGGACGGCATTTTGCTCAACACCGGCAACAAGCAAACCAACGGACACATCACTTTCAAACAATTCTTTTTTGACAAAAAATTGCGCATAGAAGGCACTGCTTCGGGCGCCAATCGCAAAATGCAGTACACCGATTACGGCGCACTGAATCAGGCTTTGATTTATCATCCTACTGCTCCGGTGCGTGCCTACGATGATAATTTTTTTGAATTTCAGGGTCTTGGTGCCTACAATCCTGTTGCCCTGCTTTCGCAAGAAAGCAATCGCGGCGAACGGTTTATTTATTCCGGCAGTTTATTAGCCACGCTTGACCTGCTGCCCACTTTAAAACTGACCGCAATGGCGGCGCACAACAATGAAAATGAAGAAGGCTCGCACTACATTACCCGCGAATCGCGCCGCTCGGTAGTGGACAATAAAGAGGGCACCGCCTCCACAAGCAGCCATTTTTACAAAAAAAATACTTTGGAATTGTACGGCACCTACAATTTTGTGATGAACGAACACAATGCCACGCTGGTGGCAGGTTATTCCTACAACGACGAAAAACGGGTGTGGGACAATGCCTCCAATTCCGGATTTCTCAACGACCAATTGGGAGCGTTCAACATCGGCAACGGCACGTATTTGGAAGATGGTCGCGCCACCTTGGGACGCGGCGGCGACGAAGCGCGGCTCATTGCATTTTTTGGACGTGCAAGTTATTCCTACAACGGCAAATATCTGTTCAATGCAAGTCTTCGCCGCGAAGGTTCTACCCGCTTTGGCGAGAATAACAAATGGGGATGGTTTCCCGCCGTATCTGTCGGCTGGCGCATCACAGAGGAGGAGTTTATGCAGGGGATTGATGTTTTGAGCAACCTGAAACTTAGAGCAGGCTACGGATTGACCGGCAATCAGGATATTCCGCGCTACCAATCGATAGCAAAATTGAATGATTTGGGCTATACCTACTACAACAACGCTTGGCAAAAGGCTTACGGACCCATCAACAACTCTAACCCTAATTTGCGCTGGGAAAAAAATTCGGAGTATAATTTTGGCTTAGACATTGGTTTGTTCAAAAATAGTTTGACGGCAAGCATCGACTACTATTACCGCAAAACCACCGATTTGTTGGATTGGTACGATGCGCAAATACCTGCAAGCATTTACAGCACCATTTTTACCAACGTGGGCACGCTCACCAACAAGGGCGTGGAATTCACGGTCGGCTACGACTTGGCTACCATCAACACCTCGCTTGGGAACTTCAATTGGCACATTGACGCGGGCGCATCGTACAACCAAAACGAGTTGGTGTCGCTATCCAATGATACCTACAAGGCAAACCACATTATTTACAACACCTTGAGTGCGCCTGCCACCGGACAACCCACCTATATTTTGGAAGAGGGCAAGCCCATTGGCACTTATTACGGCTTGCAATACAAGGGAATTACCTCGCAAGGAAAATGGGTGTTCAACGAAGTTGTAGAAGACGGTTCGTATGACGACAAAGACTATCAATATCTGGGCAGCGGCTTGCCAACGTGGAATTTCAGTTTGGCAAACACGTTTAGGTATGGAAACTTTGATTTGTCGTTTCAAATGCGCGGTGCCGCCGGATTTGAAGTGCTCAATGTGAAGCGTGTCTATTACGAAAACACCGTTTCGCTGCCCTTCAACCTATTGAGTTCGGTATTGGACAAAAACTTGAATGATGCCGCCGTTTTTTCGGACTATTATCTCGAAAAAGGCGACTATCTAAAATTGACAAATGTAACGCTTGGCTACACCCTCAATTTGAAAAACAAAGTGCCCTATATTTCGGCAGTGCGCGTGTATGCCACAGGCAGCAATCTCTACACCTTCACAGGTTACACAGGCGTTGACCCCGAAGTTGGCAGCGGGCTAACACCCGGTTTTGACAACGCAGGATACTACCCCCGCTCGGCAACATTTTTGGTAGGATTAAACATCACATTTTAATTCGTAATTTTTAAAAATATATTCTTATGAAACAGATAAAATATAAACTGATAGCTCTGCTGACAACCTTGATAGTTGTCGCTTGTACAGACTTGACGGAAAAGATGTACAATGACTTGGACAAAAACAACTTTTATTCCACCGAGGCGGAATACAATGCTGCTTTTATGAACCAGTATGCCTTTTTGCGAAAAACGTCTATCTGGGGAAGTTATTATTTGCAGGAACTGACCACCGACGAAGCCTGTTTGCCCGCAAAAGGGCGCGATGGCTACGATGGCGGCAAATGGCAACGTATGCATTGGCACACGTGGACATCTTTGGATGACGAAATTTATGGTACGTGGCTCAATTTGTACACATCAATAGGCTTTTGCAACCAAATCATTGCCGACGTGAACGAAGCAGTGATATTATCTGCCGAAAAAAAGGACTTGTTCATTGCCGAAACAAGGGCAATGCGGGCATTCTTTTATTGGCAATTGCTCGATTTGTTTGGCGATGTGCCGGTGGTTACCACAGTAACGGAAGCCAACCCTGCCACAAAATCCCGCAGCGAAGTTTTTGCTTTTGTCGAAGCAGAATTGTTGGCGGTAAAAAGCCAATTGCTCAAAAAAATAGATGCCGACAGTTATGGACGTATGACGCAAGAAGGCACACTTGCGCTGCTATCGCGCCTATACCTGAATGCCGAAGTTTATACCGGCACTCCCCGCTGGGCAGATTGCATGGCGGTTTCGGAGCAGATATTGAGCGGCGGTGCCTACACGCTCGACGACACATGGGATGCGCCTTTTGTGTGGGATAACGAAAATAGCAAAGAAAATATCTTTGTCATCCCCAACGATGAAGTATTTTCCGGACCCGATGATATG